>JANNMV010000405.1:0-8949 GCA_031398205.1 Pseudomonadota bacterium
GATGTCATTCTGGTCGACGATCTGGTCAATCCCGCCGTGTTGGAACACACCCGCCACGACGCGCGTATCGTCAACGTCGGCAAGCGCGGCGGCTGCAAATCGACAGCGCAATCGTTCATCGAACGATTGTTGGTGTCGGAAGCAACTGCCGGCCACACGGTGGTGCGGCTAAAAGGCGGCGATCCGTTTATGTTTGGCCGTGGCGGCGAAGAAGTCGCCGCGTTGACGGCGGCCGGCATTGACTACCAAGTGCTGAACGGCATCAGTGCCGGCCTCGCCGCGCCGACCGCGATTGGGATCCCACTCACCCATCGCGATTTATGCCACGGCGTCGCGTTCATCACCGGACACACCCAAGCCGACGGCTCGTTGCCGTGGCAACCGTTAATCGCGGCGGGCCTGACGCTCGTCATCTACATGGGCATTGCCAACTTGCCCGGCATCGTCGCCGAACTACGTGCCTGCGGCACGCGCGCTTCCATGCCGATCGCCGTGATTCAAGATGCGACGTTGCCGAGTCAACGCCAGTTGATCTGCACGTTGGACACGGTGATCGAGCAAGTCGCAAGGCACCAATTGGCAAGCCCCAGCATTATCGTTATCGGCGAGGTTGTCACGCTGAATCGCGCGACGGAGATCGTCGATAACCCCCCGGCTGATATTCGAGCAGAGCGTGTGGGAAATGCGTAATAAACGTAATTAGCGTTGGCCTGCAAGGCGCATGGCCTTAGGCCAGCCGCTGGATACTGCTTTGCAGAGCATGCCGTGCCACGTGGCAATGGCCCTAGGCCACCCCGGCGGGGTGCGGCCGGTGGCACGGCCCCTTCCCAGCGCGATGTCACTGAACAATATTAACGGCTACAATCGACCCCCATGTCGCTTCGCGACGATGTTTCCCTTTCCGCGGTCGTTGCCGGTTTCGTCACGGTGTTGGTCGGCTTCACCAGTTCCGCGGTGATTGTGTTTCAAGCCGCGCGCGCGGCGGGCGCGAACCAAGCGGAGGTCAGCTCGTGGATTTGGGCGCTGGGCATCGGCATGGGCGTGACATTACTCAGCATCGGCTCGGAATTTTGCGTTCGCGGCTGGCTGGGTAGGCATCGCCAGGAGGCGCGCTAGCATTGGCTCGTGGCAGGGCAGGCGCGAAACGCCGCAACGGTACTGGCTCGTGGCGCATGCCCCCAATGTCATCCTGAGCGCAGCGAAGGATCTGCTTTTGGTCTTTTGCAACCTACGAAAAGCTGATCCTTCGCTGCGCTCAGGATGACAAGGGCGTTGCTCAGGATGACAGATTATTAGGGATATTGCGGAACCACTTGCGCCGTCGGAATCGTCTGTGCAAAAGAAGGTCGCGCGGACATTGCAACGAATAAGCGTTCGAGATTGTCGTGCCCGGTGCGCCAATCGAATTCGGGAAAGCGTAAATCCAGATATCCCAACGCGCAGGCTGTCGCAATTTCCGCGAGTGAAAATCCAGCCGTCGTAAAAAATTCCGCCGCGCCAAAGAGTCGCGACAATTCCTCAATACCCGCATCAATTTTTTTACGCTGCCGCAACATCCACGCGGCGTTTTGCTGTTCCGCTTTGCGATTGCGTTCCAACACAAGCAACACGACGGCATCGCATACACCGTCGGCGATGGCCTCGATTTGCTTCACGGCGACGCGTAGCAGGGGTTCTTGCGGAATCAAGCGCGGCAGTTGCGGCAAGGTTTCCAAATATTCAATAATCACCGATGAATCATGCACCACCTGGCCGTTATCAATAACCAGCGCGGGGACTTTGCCGAGGGGATTGATTTTCGTTATGCCCGTGTCGGGCACCCATGGATTATCGATAATGGTCTCGAATGGGATATTTTTTTCCAGCAAGGCGACGCGTGCTTTGCGGGCGTAGGGGCTGGGTGTGGCGATGACGAGTTTCATGTCTGGGATGGGTTATTGATAGGTTGTCGCGGTTCACGTTGGCCTGCGCTCGAAGCCGAAGCCAGTTTTCGTGCAATGACCATGCGCTGAATCTGATTCGTCCCTTCGTAAATTTGCGTAACTTTCGCATCGCGGAAAAAACGCTCGACGGAATAATTTTTGCTATAGCCGTTGCCGCCCAAAATCTGCACCGCATCGGAACTCACCTGCATGGCGGTGTCGGCGGCGAAACATTTGGCCGACGCCGTAACAATCGCATCGCCGCCAAGGGTTGCGCTAAGTAGCACATTCGCTTCATAAACCAAATGCCGCGCGGCGCGAATTTTCATTTCCATGTCGGCGAGCATGAAGCCAATGGCCTGATGATCGATC
The DNA here is from genome assembly GCA_031398205.1 of Pseudomonadota bacterium. GTDB lineage: Bacteria > Pseudomonadota > Gammaproteobacteria > Burkholderiales > JALYOK01 > JALYOK01. Next base: position 2,295 of record JANNMV010000405.1, read on the forward strand.
AGCGCTTGGCCCATGCTCTTGCGTTCACGCGCATAGGCAAGCGCTGCGTCTTGAGCGGCGCGAGCGATGCCGAGGGCTTGTGCGGCAACGGCGGGGCGGGTGTGGTTCAGCGTCATCATCGCAATGCGAAATCCATCGCCGAGTTGGCCGATGACTTGATCTCGCGTGACGCGAACATCGTTTAATTTAAAGTTGTAAGTGGGCGAGCCACGCAGCCCCAACGTCGGCTCGGCGCCGATGATTTCAAATCCGGCGCTGTCGGTCGGGACAATAAACGTCGATAAGCCGCGGCGCTTATCGTTCGGATCGACAGTCGCAAAGACGACGCAAAAGCCGGGACGTTGTACATTGCAGATCCAGGATTTTTCGCCGTTAAGGACGAAATAATCGCCATCGGGGCGCGCCTGGCAGGCGAGCGCGGCGATATCGGAGCCTGCTTGCGGTTCGGTCAAGCCGTAGGATGCGAACAGCGTTCCCTCTGTGACGCCGCTGAGCCAATGTCTTTTTTGCGCGTCGCTGCCGAATAGTTGAATAGGCGTGCAGCCTAACTCGTTGACCATCGGGATCATCGATACCGCCGCGCTGGCATAGGCGATTTCTTCGATCAGAATCGCGCGCGCTAAGAATCGCTCGGACGTGTGCGCGGGCAAGGCAATCATGCGCAGGTAGCCATGCGCCACCAGTAGTCGATGTATATCGCGCGGATATTCGGCGCTGTGGTCGATCGCCGCCGCGCGCGGCGCGATATGGGTTTGCGTGAAGGCGCGTACCGTGCCTTGGAATTGCAGAAGTTCGGGCGCGAGGCTAAACATGTTTGAGGTTGGTGGTTTGATCCGTGGCCCATAGTTTACCTTGTCAACGCGGTTTGATCCGGCCGGTAAAGTCCTGTTATACTTATCGTTTTCCTTGCTTCATCGCGCTCGCATCGCGGGAAGCCTCAACCAGCCCATAAGGAGAGTTAATGCGACATTATGAAATCGTTTTCATCGTTCACCCTGACCAAAGCGAGCAAGTGCCCGCCATGGTCGAGCGTTACAAAGGCATGGTCAGCAACAACGGCGGCAATATTCACCGCCTGGAAGATTGGGGCCGCCGCCAATTAACGTATCCTATTCAAAAAATCCACAAAGCGCATTACGTGTTGATGAACATCGAATGCGATCAAAAGACGCTCGATGAAATCGAAGATGCGTTCAAGTTCAATGACGCCGTATTGCGTCATCTGACGGTGAAAATGGAGCGCCCGGTTACGGAGCCTTCGGCGATGATGAAGGAAGAAAAATCCCGATCCATGACGATGACCCAGCAGATGGAAGCCGTGAAGGACGACGAAGTCGTAGCGGAAGTTCCGGCGGCAGCGGCTTAACCGCGTCATTTGAACCGCAATCAGATTGTGTTATCCGGCGCGATGCGCAATGTACAGCCGATTCGTTATAGTCCGGCCGGCATTCCAGTGATGATGTTTGATTTGCAGCATCAGTCGCAGCAGTCGGAAGCCAATAAGACGCTGAATGTGTCCGTGAATATTCGGGTACAAGCGGCGGGTGAGTTGGCGCAGGAAATCGGTCGCTTCGCGGAAGGCGCGGAGATTGTGGTGAAGGGATTTTTAGCACGGTCGAGTCAGCGCTCCGACATTCCCGTGCTTCATGTGAACAGTTACAAATTATTGAAAGAGGTGAATCATGGCACTACCCACTAGAGGGCGTTTCGGTAAGAAAAAGACCGATCTGAAAAACAAGCGTAATCCCGAGCGGTCGTTATTTCGCCGCAAGAAATTCTGCCGCTTCACCGCGGACAAGATCGCCGAAGTCGATTACAAAGACATCGAGATCCTAAAAGATTTCATCAATGAAAACGGCAAGATCATTCCGGCGCGCATCACCGGCACGAAAATGTTTTTTCAGCGCCAATTGTCGGTTGCGATCAAGCGCGCGCGTTTCCTCGCGCTGTTGCCTTACACCGATTTGCACTAAGGGGCCAACATGCAAATTATCCTACTCGAAAAAGTAACTAATCTGGGCCAGCTAGGCGATGTGGTCAAGGTCAAAAACGGTTACGCGCGTAACTTCCTCGTTCCTCATGGCAAGGCCAAGCGCGCCACGCCGGAAAATTTGGCGGAGTTTGAAAAACGCCGCGCCGAATTGGAAAAACAACAGGGCGATATCTTGGTTCAGGCTCAGTCGCGCGCGGAAAAGCTCAACGGCATGTTGGTGCAGATCACGCAAAAGGCCGGTGTCGACGGCAAGCTGTTCGGCTCCGTCACCACCGCCGACATCGCCGATGCGCTCAACGCGCAGGGCTTTGAAGTGACCAAGGGCGAGATTCGCATGCCTGACGGCCCGCTTAAACAAGTGGGCGATCATGACGTCACCTTGGGGTTGCATAGCGATGTGACGGCAACGATTAAGGTTTCTGTCCTCGGCGAAACCTAAGCAGAAAAAGCCGTCGTTGTAACAAAATAAAAAAGGGCTGGTAACAGCCCTTTTTTGCTTTAGACTATCGGGTCAATCTGTTGCGAAGGAGGCTCTCCGATGGACTTTAACTGGTCGCTCGTCGTTGTCCTGGTGTTGCTCATTGCGCTGGTCTACATGGCCACGTTCTTTGTGCGTGCATTGAGAGATCGCAAGCCATCGCAGCAGATCACCATCCACAGCAACATCGAAGACATGCGCTCGATCGGCGACTTGGCGGTGTACAAAGTGTTCACCAAAGAGATCGTCACGGAAACCGACCACAGTTGGGGGCAGATCGGCGAACGTTATTTGAGCTGGGTGCTGACGCAGAAGAAAATGGCGATGGTGTTCGAATTCGAAATCGAATTTCGCTTCAACCTACGCAATCAGGTTTTTCAGATAGAGCGGCGCGGGCCAGGTTCATACAACATGAAAATGCCACCCTGTCAGCACGAAGTATTCATTCGCAATATCAACGTTTATGACGAGCAAAAGGCACGGGTGTTGCCCTGGCTATTGCCTGATCTATTGAATGGTTTTTTCGCTGGTAGTTTTAGCGAGCAGGATAAAAACCACTTGATCGCCGCCGCGCGCAGCCACGCGGAAGCGCGCGCGAAAGAGCAGATCAAGAAATTGGAGGGCGATCTGCATGCGTCAGCGGAATCCACTCTGCGATCCATCGCCCGTGCGTTTGGCGCCGAGAATGTCACGTTTGAATTCAAGACGGATCAAGAGCCGGCGATGGTGATCGAGATGCCGAATCGCCTCGCGGCTTAGCGCACCAAGCGAGGACGTCGGGAACTTTTGACGCCGGCATCAAAGGAACATCTACGCGCCAGAAATGGCGCCGCTGATCGAGCGCCTCGCCAACTACACACCGGCACGGCGACTGGGCACCGAATCCGAAGTCTCCGCGGCGATTGTTTTCCTGCTCTCGCCGGCTGCCGCATTTATTTCTGGTTCGTGTTTGCGGGTTGACGGCGCGGCGCCGAACGCCAAGCGCGTATGGCCGGAAGTCGGCTCTGGTATTGCCTCTCCGGCCTTTAATGGTTTTCATTTAAGCAATGTGCCACAGGTTCTGAAAGATACGGAGTAGATAATGCAACTTACCCAGGAACACGAAGAACTGCGCCGCAACCTAAGCAAGTTTATCGACAACGAAATCAACCCGCACGTTGATGAATGGGAAGACGCGGAAATTTTTCCGGCTCACGAGTTGTTCAAAAAAATGGGCGCGCTCGGATTTTTGGGGCTCACCAAGGCGGAAGAATATGGGGGTATGGGATTGGATTATTCCTACGCCGCTGTGATGGCGGAAACGCTGGGCCGAATTCGCTGCGGCGCGATTCCCATGGCGATTGGCGTGCACACCGACATGGCGACGCCGGCGTTGTCGCGCTACGGCGGCGACGAAGTGAAACGCGAATTTCTTGCGCCATCGATCAGCGGTGAATTTGTTGCCTGTCTCGGCGTATCGGAGACAGGTGCAGGTTCCGATGTCGCGTCGATCAAGACCTGGGCGAAAAAAAACGGCGACGATTACGTCATTAATGGTGGCAAAATGTGGACGACCAACGGTACGCAGGCAGACTGGATGTGTTTGTTGGCGAATACCTCGGACGGATCGCCGCACAAAAGCAAGACGCTGATTTGCCTGCCGATGAAAACCAAAGGTGTCAGTATCGCGAAAAAACTGCGCAAGATCGGCATGATGGCGTCGGATACGGCGCAGATTTTTTTCGACGACGTGTGCGTACCGCAACGTTATCGCATCGGCGAGGAAGGCATGGGTTTCACCTATCAGATGCAACAATTTCAAGAGGAACGGCTGTGGGCGGCGGCTAGTGCCGTGGAAGGTTTACTGCGAAATATTAATGACACGGTCGATTACATTCGCGAACGAAAAATATTCGGTCAGACGGTGCTCGATTTTCAAGTAGTGCATTTTCGTTTGGCGGAACTCAAGACCGAAGTCGAAGCCCTGCGCGCGCTCACTTATCGCGCCGTCGATCTTTACGTCAGCGGCCAAGATGTCACGGAACTCGCATCCATGGCAAAACTGAAAGCAGGGCGCTTGCTGCGCGAAGTGCCCGATGCCTGTTTGCAATATTGGGGCGGCATGGGCTACACCTGGGACAATCCCGTTTCGCGCGCTTATCGCGATGGTCGGCTTGCGTCCATCGGTGGTGGTGCGGACGAAGTGATGCTCGGCATAATTTGTAAACAGATGGGGATTCTGCCGCGCAAATAGCGGCATGCCAGGAGGCAATCAGCGCGCGGCGTCTGGCGATGCCATGGCTGTGAGGCAAGCGGGGTGCGGGTCTTCGGCATGCTGTTGCAGATTTTTTCGTGTTAGATATTCGACGCGCGGTACCTCATGGCCTTGGGCCATGAGGGTCGGCGTTCGTCGTAGCAGTACTCGTCTCAAGTCGCGGCAAGCTAACCCCGATATACTGTCAAAATAACATTCAATCCATTTAAAACTCTATGCCCATTCCATCGCTATTCAAAAACAAACTGACCGTACCCGTCATCGGCGCGCCGATGTTTCTGGTTTCCTTTCCGCCGCTCGTCAGCGCGTTGTGCAAAGCGGGCATCGTCGGCACATTTCCCCATGTAAACGCGCGGCCATCGGAACAATTTGACGCTTGGCTGACGGAGATAAAGCAGGATTTGGCTGACTATCAATCGGCAAATCCAACAGCCATCGTCGCGCCGCTCGGTGTAAACCTAATCGTGCATCGGACTAATCCGCGCTTCGAGCCGGATCTGGAAATCGTCGTCACGCATAAAATTCCGTTGGTCATCACCAGCCTCGGCCATCCAGGCAAAGTGATCGAGGCGGTGCACAGTTACGGAGGCCTGGTGTTCTGCGATGTCATCAGTGCCGACCACGCGCGTAAATCCATGAACGCCGGCGTCGATGGCATCATCTGCATAGGCGGTGGCGCGGGTGGCCATGCGTCGACGCAGAGTTCATTTTCACTGGTACGCGAAATTCGCGAATTTTGGGACGGGTGTTTAATTCTCGGTGGTGGGATCAACGACGGCCAGCAAGTGCGCGCCGCGGAACTGCTCGGCGCTGACTTTGCCTATATGGGAACGCGCTTTATCGCATCGAAAGAATCAAATGCACAACAGGAGTATAAGCAAATGATCGTCGATTGCACGATCAAGGATTTGATTTACTCCGATCGTTTCTCCGGCGTGAGTGCGAATTTTCTGCTGCCGTCGATCACCCGCTTCGGTATCGATCCGGCCACCTTACCGCCGAAGAAGCCCGATGTCAGCGGCTTGGCGGACAGCGACCTGAAAGCGTGGAAAGATATTTGGAGTGCGGGTCACGGCGTTGCGACCATTCACGATGTGCCCACGGTTGCGGAGTTGGCGCAGCGTATCGCGCAGGAATATCGCGCCGCGTGCGCGGTGCCGATCAGTGCGGCGCTCGCCTAAGCGAGCAAGAGAAAGTGTCGGCCAAATCGTTTTTATCCATCGCCGCTGTGCTTGCCGCCTTGGCGGTGCTGCTCGGCGCATTCGGCGCCCATGGGCTGAAAGCCCAGTTAACGCCAGAAATGCTGGCGGTTTATCAAACGGCGGTGCAATATCACATGTGGCACGCGCTTGGGCTTGGAATAGTTGCTTTGACAGCGTTTCACTGGCCGCGAACGAATGGATTGCAGTGGACGGCTGGATTGATGATTGCGGGCATCGTTCTGTTTTCCGGGAGCTTGTATGCATTGGCGCTGACCAATATTAAAATGCTCGGTGTCGTCACGCCGTTTGGCGGGTTGGCGTTTATTCTTGCGTGGATTGTTTTTGCAGTTTCGGTTTGGAAGTCGAGCAAATATCGGTAAGATAGTTTTATGTCATTCCCGCGTAGGCGGGAATCCATACTGAATCTGAAATAGCAACTGCCAAATGGATTCCCGCCTACGCGGGAATGACAAATCACAAGCGTTGGAGGAAATCATGCGACTCGTTCAATTCTTAGATCAAGCAGGTAAGCAGAAAGTCGGTGTCGTTCCAGCGGCCGGCTCATCGTTAACTGTCGTATCTGAAGTTCATAGCGTGTACCGCCTTGCACTCGATGCTGCGCGAAAATCCGAATCCTTGGAACAGCATGTCGACCCGCTAATGAGCAAAGAGACGGCGGACTATGACGCCATCATCAAAGAGAAACGCCTGCTGCCGCCGCTCACTCA
>JANNMV010000511.1:0-10009 GCA_031398205.1 Pseudomonadota bacterium
AGCGCATCAAGTTCGAGGCGATGAACAAGTGCGGGATCTTATTGTCGTTGACGTACTTGTGAATCGCGCCGTTGGTCGCCCCGCCGAGCGATGAAAACAGCGAAGACCGTCGAGCAAACGCGCGCGCTGGTCGAAAACGAAAACGTTCTAGCACTGTTTTCATCCCTCGGCGGGGCGACCAACAGCGCGATTCACAAGTACGTCAACGACAAAAAAATCCCGAATTTATTTATTGCTTCAAATTTAATGCGCTGGGCGGACCCTGAGCATTTCCCGTGGACAATCCAAAGCATTCGCGCGCCATTCTATCTCGAAGGGCAAGTCTATGCGCGCTACATTCTGCGAGTACGTCCGAAGGCCAAGATCGCGATATTGTATTTTCATGAGGATACCGCGAAGGATTACCTGGCGGGCTTCAAAAGCGTACTGGGCGACAAAGCCGCCAGCATGATCGTTTCCGAGGCCACGCATGACTTCAACGATCCCACTGTCGACTCGCAAATCGTGACGCTCAAAGCTTCCGGCGCCGATACGCTGCTCACCCTTGCGGGACCCAAGCATGCGGCGATGGCGATTCGCAAGGTGTATGACATCGGCTGGCGGCCGCTACAAATCGTGCCGTTTTTCGCTTCGTCGATCGGAGCCGTGCTGAAGCCGGCAGGTCTAGAGAAAACCATCGGACTCATCTCCTCCGCCGTGGCTAAAGACCCGAGCGATCCGCAATGGCGGGACGATCCCGCCGTGAAAGATTATCTCGCGTGGGCGAAGAAATGGTATCCGCGCGGCGACCCGATGGCATGGGACAACGTAGTCGGTTATTCCAAGGGGCAACTGATGGCCGAGGTGCTAAGGCGCTGCGGTGACGATCTCACCCGTGAAAATCTGCTGCGCCAAGCGACTCACATCAAGCATCTGCAACTGCCGATGATGTTGCCTAGTATCACGATTGATTTGAATCCGAGCGATTACCTGCCCATCGAACAAGTGCAACTCATCCGTTTCGACGGCAAGCAGTGGGTACGCTTTGGCGAAATCGAAGGGCGCTGAGGTTTCCTATGCATCCAGCGACAAGAAATACGGCAAACGAACTTACCCTTCCCACTTTTGAAAAAGTGGGAAGGGTGTGCTGCAAACCAACGCCGTATTGCTATTTCACTCGCTCCCAATAATCGGTGAAGAGGCCCTCGGCAGTGGCCGTCATTTTGTCGCCATCAATCACGACGAAGGGTGGATCGAACGGATGCTGGTAGGAAATGCGGCCGCCTTCTCGCTTGACCGGCGCGCGCTTAGTTTCCCCAGCCGCGCCGTATGCCATAGGCTTGGCGCTGCCGTCGTCGAATGCATTGAACATGGAAGTGACCGATAGCTCGGTATCGGACCATTTGAAGGCGGCGATCGAGGAAATGGAAGCGTGCTTTCCATCCGGCGTCGGCCAAAATACATTTTTGTGATTCACCCCCGATGCGGTCGTGGTAGACATTCCGCCTACTACCGGCGGTATTTGTATCGTGCCATCGGGCAACTTGCGTTTGACAAGCTGCCAAGACCCGGTAAGTGGATCATCGGCCGCGAATGCGTTCGTGCTCATTAGGCCGAGCATCAGGGGTAAAGCCAAAATGGTCCGAAGTAAGTTTCTGCGTACTATGTTGCTCATGGTGTATCTCCTTTTTCAATGTCGTTGGTAGGGAGTTGCGCACGTTGTCGTTTGGAGGCAGAACGTGCCGCTTTGAGCGGAGCGGCGCGCAGCAGTTGAGTCAACTCGCGTGCGCCTCGGAAGGCATTGCACGCCCCTGTTTCGGCGTCTTCCAACACACCTGCTAACCGACGCAAGTTTTGGCGATAGACCCGAATAACGAAGACCCGCATGCTTTCAGCTCCTCTTTCAGCTAAAGAAACATTACGGCATGGGCAATAACTTATAGATAACTTTTTCAGAAAGAGTTTCAACTCAAGGCAAGCCCCCTGAATTCGCCAAACCCAAAGCGCGCTTAACTTTCTCGCAAGGACCTGATATAGCCGCTGGCGCAGCGAAGCGGCCCAAGGGGCGCCACTGCCTTCCGGCAGAAAAATTTCAGCGTACGGAATCAAAGCACCAGTCAAGCCGGATGTCGGCGACTTGCCCTGAGAATTGTCTTTTTTGTCAATCCGTACCCGATCTGTCGGGAGGGAAAGCTTATTCTTTCGCTTGGCCGGATCGGTAAATCCGAGTCCTTTACATAACCGACATGGAGGAGCAAATGCAATCGAAACATTATCAGCTTTCACTAAGAATACTGCTGGTCATATTAGTGATCAGCCTCACCGAAGCCGCTCTCGCGCAAACTTATGACCGGCGCGACGTGACTTTCGCCAGTCAAGGCTTGAAGTGCGCAGCCTGGTACTACGTCCCCAAAGGGGTCAAGGTCGACGAAAAGCGGCCGGCCATAGTTATGGCTCATGGCTGGAGCGCCACGAAGGAGATGTATCTCGACAATTTCGCGAGCAAGTTTGCCAACACCGGGTTCGTCGTGCTGGTGTTCGACTACCGGTTCTTGGGCGCCAGCGAAGGTGAGCCGCGCGGACAGCTTCTCCCGGCCGATCAACACGATGACTACCGCAACGCGATTACCTGGGTTTCGCTGCAGAAAGAAGTCGACGCCAATCGGATCGGCATTTGGGGCACATCTTACAGTGGCGCCCACGTCTTGCAGATCGCCGCCTACGACCGGCGAGTTAAGGCCGTCGTCTCACAAGTACCGGGAGCGGACAGTTGGGATCTGGTGCGTCGTAACGTTCCCGGAAGCGAGTGGGACGGGATGTTTGCCTGGTTCGCAACCGATAGGCGGGAACGCTACACGAGCGGCAAAGTGAACTACATTCCGGTGGTGGCCGAGAAAGGTCCGTCCTCGCTACCGCAGAAGGAATCCTACGAATGGTTTACGCGGGCCGCCAAACTCGCGCCCCGGTGGCAGAATCAAGTGACGGTTGAGACGCTCGAGAAATCGCTCGAACTCAATCCAGCGGCCAACATTCATCACATTTCTCCTACACCGTTGCTGATGCTTGTGGCGAGCGACGACATCATCACGCCGACCGATCAAGCGCTCGCGGCCTTCGACCGGGCGCTTCAGCCTAAGCAACTTGTGCTTATCAAAGGACGGCATTTTGATGCCTACGACGGACCCAAGCATCACGAGTTCGCGCAACCCGCCGTGGAATGGCTCAAGAAACACTTGATGAACTGAGACAGTTAGGCAACGCCAGCGTCTTTGCCGCGGGATGTTGCTACCCCGCGAAGGTGCTAGACTTTGCTTTTCGCCTTAGGTTGGCTCGCGCTGCACGATAAGAAGGCTCAGCATGAAAGCTCCGGCGCCGCTCGCAAAACTCAGTCGTCCGCGGGTGTATGAAGCAGTCGCACGCAGCCGACTGTTCGCCACCTTGGATCAGGGCCGTCAGTGTCCATTGGTTTGGGCTTGCGGCCCGCCGGGCGCCGGCAAGACCACACTCATTGCGAGTTACCTAGGCGCGCGCAAGCTCTCTGGCATCTGGTATCAGATTGACCAGGCGGACGCGGACCCCGCAGGGTTCTTCTATTACCTGCGTCTGGCAGCCGATTTATCTCCGAAGGGCAAGCGCGCTCGCCACGTGCCATTGCCGTTGCTCACGCCGGAGCATCTAGTCGATCTGCCTGCCTTTGCTCGCCACTTTTTCCGTGAATTGTTTGCGCGATTGCCGAGCGGATCGACTATGGTGTTGGACAACTTCCAGGAACTAGATGAAAACAGCGCATTGCACGAGGCGCTTGCGGCAGGATTCGGCGAAATTCCGCCGGGATTCACGGTCTTTGTGATGAGTCGAACAGGCCCCCCTGCCGCCTACGCGCGCTTTGCCGCCAACGGGGCACTACAACTCATTGACTGGGAGGACCTCAAGCTCACGTTCGAAGAATGCCGCGACATTGCGGTAGGCCAACAGCCAGTGCAAGAGAGCGCGATCCGGACCTTGCACGAGCGCTCCGGCGGCTGGGCGGCCGGGTTGCGGCTTTTGCTCGAGCGCTTACGGCGCGGGTCGGAGGTCAACGATTTGGCGCGCATGGAATCGCTGCAAACCGTATTCGACTATTTCGCTGAGCAAATATTTAGCCAGATTTCTTTAGAGCATCGTGCGCTGCTGATACAGCTCGCTTACTTGCCACGGATTACAGCGGGCAGCGCGGAACAGTTGACCGGCAAGCCAAACGCGAGTCGACTGCTCGAGTACCTTTACCGGCATCGCCTTTTCGTAGATAGGCGCTCGCATCCCGAGACGACTTTCCAATTCCACGCCTTGTTTCGTTCGTTTCTTCAGCAGCGCGCCTCGGAAGAACTCGAAACGTCAGAGCGCGCCGCGTTGTCACACCGTGCCGCGGAAATCCTAGTCGATGCGGGCGCGATCGAAGACGCGATTGCGCTGCAGCTCGATGCACATCACTTCGCATCGGCCGCAGATCTGATACGCGGCATCGCTGCCCGCTTGATCGCCCAGGGTCGTTGGAAGATGCTTTTGGAATGGCTTGAGCGGCTGCCCGAAGAGCAGTTGGTGCAGGATGCGTGGCTGTTGCACTGGCGCGGCGTCGCCCTGTGTGCTGTGAGCCCAGTTGGCTCGCGCGGACCATTGACACGCGCCTTCAAGCTTGCAGATCAAAATAACGACGAACGCTGCCGACTGCTTACCGCCGCGGTCATGGTGGACTCGTACTTTCTTGAATACAGCTATTTCCAGCCGCTCGACGAATGGATAACGGTGTTGGAAAGAATACTTCTCAACAGTGTGACGTTTTCCAGTTCCGAGGAGGAACTGCAGTTGCTGTCTGCATTAGCCGTCGCCAGCTTGATACGGCGAGGACCGAACTCGATTGTGGTGCGCTGCGTTGAACGGATGTTTGAACTACTGCGCCTCGATCTGAGTCCGAATATCCGAAGCCGGGCGTGTTTTCAAATCCTGATGTATGCGAACGCGGCATCCATGGAAACAGGTCAGCCCCTGCTTCCGATCGTGAGACCACTGCTGGAGGACCCGGCCGTCACCGCGTTGAATCGCGCCATGTGCAACTTCATATTCTCGTGGTACTGCTGCTGCGGGGGAGACTATGAGCAAGGCATGGCGGCGGTTATGCGCGTAGATCGTATTGCGCAAGACGAAGGCTTGCCTTTCGTCGCGCGGATGGCCGCGATCGTTGGTACCTATTTGGAGGCAACACGCGGCGACTTGGCTGGGGCCCGAGCGCGCATCTTGCAAATGGAACGCGTCATGCTTCCGACGCATCTATACGATTGCGCCAGCCTATCGGGAATGTGGAGTTGGTTCGCGGTCTTCAGTGGAGAACCTAAAATCGCTATAGAGCGGGGCCGCGCGGCCATCGAAATCTTCGATCGTATGGGCTCGTTCATGCATCCGATCATGTACCGCCTGCCGCTCGCTTGGGCAGCAGTTGAGGAAGGTCAGTTTGAATTGGCGCGCGGTTGGCTGAACGAAGTACTGGAACTCAGCCAACTGTCCGGTTGCGTGTTTTGGCGCCCCCCTGTCGCGGCGATTCATGCGTGGATCGCCAGACGCGAGGGGGATGCTGAGTCGTTGCGTCACCGCTTGGGCGCCTTGTTCGCCGAAGCGCAACAAACGCGATACGGCTCGATGCTTGCTTGGTTACCGCAGTACATGCCGCGCCTTTGTGCTGACGCGCTCGCGGCCGGCATCGAAACCGAATATGTTTTGGCGCTGATTCGTCAGCACGGCTGGATGCCACCCAGCCCGGACGTGGAGCAGTGGCCTTGGGCTATTGAGATTCACACCTTGGGGAAATTTCAGATTTTGCGTGAGCAAAAAGCCATTGAATTTGGCCGCAAATCGCCAAAGAAATTGCTCCAACTTGCCAAAGCGCTGGCCGCCTTTGGAGCGCAAGACGTGTCCGAACAGCGCCTGACGGATGCGCTGTGGCCAGATTTGCAGGGGGATGCGGCACGCGAGGCACTCTCCGTCGCAGTGAAGCGATTGCGCGAGTTGCTTGGCTCTGGCGAAGTCGTGCGTCATCAGGAAGGACGCGTATCATTGGACGAGAACACATGCTGGATCGATGCGCATGCCTTTGAACGAAAACTTGCGCTGGCGACGCGAGCGCAAACAGCGCAAGCCTTGCAACTGTATCGAGGTAATTTCCTTGCGGACGAACCTGATGCGCGTTGGGCGTTGCAAACCCGCGAGCGACTTAGAAGCAAGTTCGTCCGTGCGCTTAGTAGCGAAGCTGCCGAGCTCGAGAAGTCGGCCGATTGGGAGTCCGCGCTGCGTCTTTACGCGAAAGGCCTCGAAGCCGACGACCTCACCGAGTTGTTCTATCAGGGCATGATGCGCTGTCTGTTAGAGCAAGGCAAACGCGCGGAAGCGCTGAGCACCTATCGCCGCATGCGGCAAATACTTTCCGTTGTCTTGGGCATACAGCCGTCGAAGGAAAGCGACGCGCTGTATCAGCGTGCTGCTCAGGACTGAGTCCCATTTTCGAGCGGCGAAGCGTAAGGCATCGCTCTACGTTCCTCCTGCGGACCGGGTACTATCTGCTCGCGCCTAACGCAGAACTGCGTTAGCACGCCAGCAAGAAGGGTTCACCACTGCTCGGCTGTGCATGCCTTTTTTTTAAACGGCCTTGTTCACAGTTAGCCGCTTGCACTATCAAATAGGACGTTGCGGTATCACGATTCCCATGGGCATGACCCCACGGTCTGCCGGTCGGGGTGGAAATCGCGCACCCGCTGGCAGTGATCGCCACGTACGAGCAATCGGACTATCCATCGAACAAGTTCGGGGCGCAGTGCCCGCACTGAATCGGTGAACGCGACCTACCGATCGGCGTGCCGAGGTGGTGATCTAGACTTCGCAACCTGCGGCAAGTGCCCTGAATTCGCGTAGGCGAAATTGCAGTTATTGTGCGCGCAAAGACTGAAGCAGCCGCTCGGTGGCCACAGACGGTTTGAGGGCGAGGGTGATTGAGAGTAGCTGCTTCAATCTCAGATAAGTCGCGATCGCATCCGAGGTGCGCCCGGCGGCTGCATGGCAGCGCATCAGTCCCTGATAGAACGCTTCCGCCATGTTGTCCGCATCGAGGCCGCGTTGATAGAGCTTCGCGGCGTCTTCGTGTTGGCTTGCCCGTTCCAACTCGCGCCCGGCCTCTGACGCAGCCCGGACGAAGCGAGAGCGAAGCCGCTCGCGCAGCGAGGCGGCCCAAGGGACAGCGCTGTCTTCCGGCAGAAAAGTTCCGCCGTACAGCGATAAAGCATGTGTCAGTCTGGATGACGACGGCTCACTGGGAAAAGCGCTACTACCGATTTGGCTTGTCGCGCGTTCAAACGCCCACGCATCGACCCAGCATTTGCGCCGGTCTAGCGAAAGCTTAGCGCCTTGCTGCTGCAAGAGATCTGAATCGCCCAGCAGCTTGCGCAAACGGCTCAAGGTCATGGTGTAAGCCCCGTGCGCGGCATCACCTTCTTCGTCCGGCCACAGTGCGTCGGTCAACGTTTGCTCTGGCACGTCCGTGCCGCCAAGCGCGATCAGCGCTTTCAGCAATGCCAAGGTCTTGCGCGGCGCCTTGCGACCGAATTCGATCGGTTTACCGTGCACCGTGACCGCAAACTTGCCGAGGGTTTGCACACGCAATGGCCAAGGCCAAAGGGCAGGTGCGTCGCTAGGCGCCGGGACTTTCCAGTGTGTGATGAGCTCGCGTACGTAGGCGGTCTCGATATCGCATTCCAGCGCTTCGGCAAACAATGCCGCAATCGATCCGCCCATGTAGCTAAGCGTCACTGCATGACGCGGATCGCTTTGCGCTAGACCAAGCGCAAAGCGCAGCCGCTCGTGGCAATGCTCGCGATCCGTGCCGCGCAGGGCTAGATAGGCTTCTTCCAGGGCGAGTATCGCGCCAAAGTTGTCGAAGCAAGTCCCCCGTATCAGCCCGCGGACTTCATCCAACAAACTTTGCGCGTGCTCGTACTCGCCCGCGTCCGCATAGACGTTCACGAGACTGCTGCCTCCGATCACCAGAAAAAGCGGACAGTTAGCGCGCGCTGCGCGTGTGCTTAGTTGGGCGTGGCGCAAAGCACCGGTTACATCGCCACGCCATTTACACACGAAAGCTTGCACCAAATGATAGGTCGTCTCTCGGTTAAGATTACCTTCGACGCCGAGAGCGGCGACACGCAGCAGAGCAGTTTCCGCCAAATCTAGATCGCGCCCAAACGCTGCACCGAAGACACCTTGAAATTGCGAGGCCAGGCTCTCCGAATGCGCCAGGCCGTTGCCCCTGGCGATCGCCAAGGAGTGTTCGATGCTGCGCAACGCAGCGGCGCTGTCGGCCAATGTGAGATGCTGGTAAAGGGCGCGAAAGGCGTAGCCCATGGCGATGTGCACGGCCAAGGCATCTGACGCAAGAAACACGCCTTCGAGTTGCGCATTAACGCGTCGCGCTAATTCGGCTTCACCCGTCCACATGAAATAGACCAGCGCGCGCAGTCCTGCGGCAGCCCGGGTGTTGGAATCGATTTGAGCGTTGTCCATGAGGCTTAGGACGCTCAGCGCGGTGGACTGCAGGAGCGGATGATCGGGCCGGAGGTGGGACGCCGCCAACAAGAACATCGAACGCGCTTCGAGCTCGATTGCACGGCCAGGCCACGCATCAATCTGCGCGAACAGGGTCGCCATCGGGTCTATCCAGCGTGCGTAGTTCGCGATCGAGCTATCCTGTACGAAATGCGCTGCGATTATTCCGACGATCGCCCTGAGCTGCCCCATCGCATCGTGGGCTTGTTCGAACAATTGCAACGATGCTTCCAGATCCTTTCTCGCCGCGATTGGGTCAGCGGCGATGTATCCCATACCGCGCCAATATTGTAGCGAGGCGGAGGCGTTTACCTGTGCTTCCGGCAAAAGCTTGATCGATTCCAGGAGCGTCTTCCAGCGGCCTTGGCCTAACAGCGACGGAGCGCGATCGATAATCGCCACCTGAGCCTCACTCGCGTGCCCGCTGCGACAGAGCAACTCGATCGCATGGTCTGTTTCGGCGCTTGCCATTAACAACCGCCCGGCTTTTAGACGCAGAGCGGAGAGTGCTGACGCGTCGAACTCACTTTCCGCACGATTGATCAGGAATTCGCGGAACAGGTCATGATAGCGGTAGGAGACTCGCGGCGCGGTGCGCCGGTCGGTGAAGTATTGATGGCGGTAGAGCTGGTCGAGAACTTTCGGCGCGTTTGCATCGCCGCTTAGCGCCACGGCTGCCTCGGGCGTCACATGCGGTAATAGCGCAGTCTTCATCAGCACCTCGCGTTCCGCCTGTGGCGCCCGATCGAAAATTTGTCCGGCGAAGTAATCGAACACGGCTTCTTTCCCGTTGAAATTGATAGCACGTGATTCGATGTCTTCCCGAAAATAAGCAGTTAGCAACATCAACCCACCTGCCCAGCCATCAACAGCACGATGAATTTCCACGACGCGCTCGCGATCGGATATCCCCCTGCGGTGTAAAATCTCTTCACATTCGTCAGCGGTTAGCTTAAGGTCCTCCCATTGAAGTTCGGCGAGCTGTCGATTCGCTTTGAGGCGTGCAAGGTCGGCGGCAGGTTGTGAACGGCTCACGGCGACGATGCTCAAGCCCTCGGGTGCCTCGTTCGCAGCTTCGACGAGAATCTGGTGAAAGATCGGGTTGCCGGCCTCCTGGCAGTTGTCCAGCACCAACACGCTACCGCTCGGAAACCACGAAAATAGAGTTCGAAAGAAGCGCCGCGCAAATCCTGGAATGTCCGAGAGATACTCGGGGGTTAAATACGGCAGCCGGTCGTTCTTGGGACGCTTGAGTTGCGCGGCCAGCTCGACCAAGTACCAAAAGAAGGTCGCCGGGTCGGCATCGCCCGCGTCGATCTGATACCAGAAAAACGGCACCTTGCGCGCTTCCAAGTAGCTCGCCACGAGTGTGGTTTTGCCCGCGCCGGGCGGTGCCGCGACCCAGGTGATC
>JANNMV010000517.1:0-6202 GCA_031398205.1 Pseudomonadota bacterium
TGGATCGACACTCCGCATCTCAACGAGGGAAGTTCGGGCCTGACCTCCGTTGTCGATCGTTTCGAAGGCTCGAAGCACAGCGGTCACGTGACCTTATCACAGCGCCGCGAGCGTTCCCGCCTTGCCGGTCATGCGGCGGAACTGTTGTAGTTTTATCAATAAAGAGTCGGCCTGAGAGCGAGTATTGGCGCGCCTCTCAGGCCATTCCTATGGGCTACATTGCGCCCGCGCGCCTTTCAAATCCATCTAATTCGAATCGATCGTGTTACGCATCCGCTATCGCACAACCAAGTTCGACCGCGACTTCCAGCAAGCGCTTATCGCGCGTCCACAGTTTAATTTCCCCAAGCATGGCGGACGCCAGTAAGTGAACGTCAACGTAGCCAATGCCTTTTCCATGGAGGCGATGGCGCTCAATATAGTCAAAAACTTCATCGGGTTCTGCCGCCATCGCCATCGGCAGTTGCCCGAGCAGTTCGAGAACCATCTCGCGATCAGCCAAGCTGCCGCAAGCGATTTCTCCGACTATGAATGGATGAATTACCACCCAATTACTTTCAAGCAGAGCGACCAATCGCGCGTTTCCCTTGCGTAAATGGTCGACCCAAATTGACGTGTCGACGAGGATCACGTTTATGCTGACTGTCGGCGGCGGGCTACGGTAAGTTTTGGCTGGCTTGCGCCAAGCTTCGAAAGGCGTAAAGCGCTCTCACGTTCGATCAGCGCTTTCAAACCATCGCGCAACAACAGCGAACGATCCGTCGAGCCGGTCAATTTAATCGCTTTAGCCAGCAGTTCGTCATCAATATTTACGGTTGTTCGCATAATCGTCTCCAAGAGGCTGAATCAATATTAGCATCTTTTGATGGGAAAATAGATGCAATGCCCAAGGAGGTGAAAGGCGAATCGGAGCAGATAGAACATAAGCCGTGGCGCACCTGCAAAGTCGCGAATTCACTAGCCTGGCAAGTTTTTGTTCAATCCGTCAGTCCACGGTTAGTCGGCTAGCCTTAATCTATCCTCGTCGCGCACCGCATTGATCCTTTCACAAACGGGCATCAGCGAAGCGGCGGGCGCAACGTTATAGATAAAACTTTTCAAAGGAGAACGAAAATGTTACAAATCCAGTTGTGTGACGTGGTTCAACAACACTCGGCCGTTGGAGAATGACTATGAAAATATTGTCGAAAATGTTCGCTGTATTGGGAGCGCTGTTATTGACGCAATCTCCCATCTCATTTGCGCATTGGCCAGACCAGTCGCCACACCAATTTGCCTCGCTTGGAGAGCTAAAACTCGAACATGGTGGCGTAATCCCCAATCTCAAAATGTCTTACGTGACCCATGGCAAGCTCAATGCAAAGAAGGATAACGCGATTTTGTTTATGCATGGCTTTGGGGCCAATCATCATTCCGGCGATCATGTTATCGGGCCCGGCAGAGCGCTGGACACGAATAAATACTTCGTTATTTGTCCAGATGCATTGGGTTCGACCCAGACAAAATCTGAGCATTCGACAAGTCCAAGTAACAGTGGACTCAAAATGAAATTTCCCGAATACAATGGCCGGGATATGAACAAGGCGCAATATAAGCTTATTACCGAAGGACTAAAGATTCCGCATCTATTGGCTATTTCAGGGATCTCCATGGGCGCCGACCACGCCGTGCAGTTTGCGGTGAGTTATCCGGATTTTATGGACGGAATTTTTCCAATCTCCGGTGGGGCGCTTTGGGGAACCCAAGGATATTTTTGGGGCGCGCAAATTCAATCTATTCTTGAGAATTGCGCCGGCTGGGATGGCGGAAACTACAGCCAGAATCCCAAAGCATGCGCCGCGAATGCATTGGCTGCCCTGGTTCCATATTTTTACACGCGCGATTGGTGGGAAAGCAACGTCGACTCGCCGGAGGCTTATCAAAAATGGCGCAATACGCAGGGTGAATACTACCTCGATATTCAAGACGCGCGAGATCTTTACTATCTCAACAAGTCCGGCTTTCTCGGTTGGATTGGCGATACGCCGGGATTTAATGGTGATCATATCGCCGCATTTCGATCGGTGAAAGCAAAAACGTTGTTCATTTACAATCCCCAGGATCAGTTCATGCCACCACAGCTTGTCGAGACTCAACTCAAAGCGATTCCGGGTGCAAGAGAGGCCAAAATTGATTCAACAGCTGGGCATTTGATATGTTGCAATGGTGATCCGCAATCGACTACGGCGATTAACGAATCAATTGTCAAATTTCTGCAGGAGCTTTCAACAAAGCCCAATAAGTGACACAGGGTTTCCCGGTTTACAAATTTGTGTAAACCGGGTGACGATTTAGTTAGGACGGTAGGATGGAGAAAACGAAATGTCTCAATCAGCGAAGCATAGCGCTAGTCGTCGGCAGTTGCTGACACACGCAATGGCAATCAGTGCCGCCAGTCTAATCGGAATAAATCATAGAACGTCCGCTAACGAGGGCGATCTGGAAACGACCCGCATTCGAATTACGCATGCCCCTTCGATTTGTACCGCGCCGCAATATCTTGCTGAAGAACTTTTGCGAATGGAGGGGTTCACCCAGATCGACTATCTTTCTTTGGGCACGAGATATGGGCCATACGCCGTGGCAGCAGGTCGAGCTGATATGACGATGTGGGATCTTCCCGGCTTGATCCCCCTCTTGGACGCTGGACGATCAATCGTCTTGCTCGCGGGTGTGCATGCAGGATGCTATGAATTGTTCGCAAGTGAACGTATACGCGCCATCAGCGAATTAAAAGGGAAAACAGTCGCGATTCAATATCACAACAGTGGCGACCATGTATTCCTCGCCAGCATGCTCGCCTACTTGGGCATAAACCCGCAACGCGACGTCAACTGGGTCGCTGGTCAGCGCATGTTAGATTCGATGAACATTTTTGCCGATGGCAAGGCGGACGCATTTATGGCCTACGGTCAACAAGGTGCCGAATTACGAGCGCGAAAAGTGGGGCGCGTTATCGTAAATTCGGCACAAGACCGGCCGTGGTCGCAATATTTCTGCTGCATGATTGCCGCAAATCGTGATTTTGTGCAACGCAACCCCGTTGCAACCAAGCGTTTCCTTCGCGCGATATTGAAGAGCGCTGACATGTGCGCAAACGATCCTCTCGGCGTAGCTCGATTTCTGTCCGATAAGCTTTACGAACCGCGTTTCCAGATCGGCCTAGAAGTGATGAAAAGTATCTCCTACACAAGATGGCGCGAAGCGGAGCCGGAAGATTCGTTGCGATTCCACGCATTGCGCTTACACGAGGTGGGAATGATCAAAACGTCGCCACAGAAGTTGATCGCGCAAAGCACCGATTGGCGATTCCTGAATGAACTGCGGCAGGAACTAAAAGCATAGGCGGGCATGTGTATGAAATGGGGAGAATGGTTTCGTACAGTGCTGATGTTTACGATCGTCTCGATGGCACTGTGTGGCTATGCCGATAGCGGTTCGAGCAACGGTACATTGCGGCGAATCGGCCCGGCGCCGGCGTTTACGTTAACGACACAGGAAGGGACGCAGCTTTCGTTATTGGAGTTGCGCGGTAATCCGCTTGTCGTTACGTTTATTTTTACGAGTTGCCGCAGCGCTTGTCCGATGCTCACGTCCAAGTTTGTTGCGATTCAGCGTCGTATTTCCAAAACGGTCAAACCCAGTGTTCGTTTTCTCGCGATTTCGGTGGCGCCGGAAATCGATACTCCCGACGTCTTAAAAGCTTACGCTAAAGCACATGGCGCCGATTTGCGTAGCAGGACATTTCTGACGGGAACGTCGTCCGTAATCGAAGATGTTACTCGGCGCTATGCCGTGTTCCAAAAGAGGAGGGCACCCGATGACATTGAACACACATTTTTGACGTCGATAGTCGATGCGAAAGGCGTGCTTCGTGTGCAGTATCAGGGGGTGGAATTTAATGAGGAGGACTTTATTGCCGACCTTCGTGCCCTGGTGCCGTGACCGGAAATTTTGAGCCACGATAAAAAAATAACACTCCCTCCCGTGCGCGGTTTTTTGCGCGGGGGAGGGTTGGGAAGGGGGCGAGCTTTTTTTATTGATGCCCCCATGGCCCAAGGCCACCCCGTCCCCGCCTTCCCCCGTGCGCGGTGCGCACAAGGGAAGGAGTTACATCGGTGTTCGTTCGTGACGCTGGGAAATTAATTACACCATGATCGCCTGGCTACCCGGCCGCGTCGCTCGAATTAACACAAGCGTTCGTGCCAAGCTTCTTGTTTCGTTCCTTGCAATCGTCGGGCTGCTGATCGTCGACAGTGCGATCAGCTTGCGCGCATTGCGAAAAGTAGATCAGCGCATCGAGGAATCGGTGCAGATTCAGCGCAAAATTGCAGCCTACCGGCAGTTGAATCACGACACGCTGGCGCAACTTTACGGCGTTTCATCAGCATTGTTGCAACCAGACAAAGAAACACTCGACGTTACGCTGCGTCAAATCAATCAATTTGGCTATGACCTCGATCGCCTGCAGTATGTGGCGAAAGACGAGGTTAATCTGCTGCGTCGCGTTCGCAAGGAGTACGATGCTTTTTTAGATATCGTTACCCAGGAAATTGAGCTGATTCGCCGTGGCGACGTGGCGGGTGGGCGACGGCTGCAAGTCGAGCAAGCCACGCCATTAGCGAATCGCTTAGAGCGGCTAACCAACGAGTTGGTCAACAAAGCGGAGGTCGAGATGGTGGCGAGCATTGAATTGAGCGCCGCAGCCTTCCGACAATCTCAGTACAGTGTTGTCGCGTTCGCATTAGCGAGCATCGTATTGGCGTTGCTGTTGGGCTACGCAATTTCCGGCTCGCTGATTGCGCCGATCCGGCAAATGGGCATTCGCCTGGACGAAATCGCCACGGGTGACTTTTCCAAGCGCGTGGAAGTAGCGAATCGAGACGAGCTCGGCGCGCTTGCATCAAACGTAAATCGTATGAGTGATGAGCTTGGACACTTGTACAATCAAATCGAAATGGCCAATCAACACAAATCTGAATTCCTTGCCAACATGTCGCACGAGTTGCGCACACCGTTGAACGCTATTCTAGGGTTTTCGGAAGTATTGAACGATGGCATTTTCGGTGAACTCAATGCCAAGCAGGCCGACTATTTGTGCGACATTCAGTCGTCCGGCCAACACTTGCTCTCGTTGATCAACGACATTTTGGATTTATCCAAAGTCGAAGCTGGGCGAATGGAACTGCTGGTCGAGGCGTTCGACGTGCCCTCGGCTATTGAGCGCGCCGTGACCTTGGTTCGCGAACGGGCTATGCGGCATGGTGTGACGCTGACGTTAGAGTTGGATAAGCGCCTTAATGAATTTACCGGCGACGAACGAAAGTTCAAACAAGTATTGCTGAATTTACTGTCCAACGCGGTGAAGTTCACACCCGACGGCGGTAGCGTTTTCGTCAACGCCCAGGCGACGAACGACGGTTTGCAAGTGTCGGTGCGCGACACCGGCATCGGCATCGCCGAAGAATATCAGGAGAAAGTTTTCGAAGCGTTTCAGCAAGCGGGTGGCAGCCACAACGTCAAGCGCGAGGGAACCGGACTTGGGCTTACGTTGGCGCGGCAATTCGTCGAAATGCATGGCGGCAAGATGTGGCTTGAAAGCAAGCCGGGCGCGGGTTCCACATTTACCTTCAACATGGTGGCGCAATTATGTCCAACGAATTGATACTGGTCGTCGAGGACGATCCCGCAAGCCGCAAATTGATGCGGGACGTGTTGGAGTTCAAAGGTTATCGGTCCCAGGAAGCGGAAACGGCGGAGGATGGATTGCGCTTGGTTGGTGAGGAACGACCGGCGCTGATTTTGATGGATGTTCAATTGCCTGGGATGAGCGGTATCGATGCATTGAAAATTCTACGTGGCGCTGCGGAAACGTCAGACATTCCGGTGATTGCGGTAACGGCTTCGGTGATGCATAGGCAGCAAAGCGATTTGATCGCAGCGGGCTTTGACGACCTAGAGCGCAAGCCGATCAGCGTGGCGTTGCTGCTTGGCAAGATGCGAAAATTGCTCGATCGATCAAAAGCGCCGTGAACGAGCAGGCAACCATACTGGTCGTCGACGACACGGCGGCGAATCGCAAGCTGCTGGTGGATTTATTGACCACTCAGGGCTATGCCACGGCCACCGCGGCATCCGGTGAAGAGGGGTTGGAAAAAGTCGC
>JANNMV010000539.1:0-6941 GCA_031398205.1 Pseudomonadota bacterium
TGTTGGTCTGGAAGGTGTAGCGCAACAGCGATTTCAACTCGTCCATCATCTCGACAAACACCGGATCGAGATAGCCGATGGCCGGCACCGACATGGCGGCGAGCACGCGCGGATTGATCTCCGACGGGCCGGGGCCCATCAGCGTGCGTTGCGGTGGATGGAACGAGGAGATTTTTTTGTTTGGCAGGAACTTATTTTGCATGGAGGCGCTCGACAGCAATAAAACCGCGATTATAGCAAATGCCACTTACCCAGGCGCGCCGACTAATAGCCCAGCGCGGGCGGATCAGCGTAGTTTTTTCAAGCTCTGCCACGAGCCAATAGGAGAGCGGCGTTTCCGGTATGCTGGCCTGGAAGCCAAGCTGGGCGCGGCTCGTGGCAACGTGAGTTTCCCCCGCTTCGAGGGTAGGGTGGGTTGGTTTGAACCGGAACTGCGCTCCACTGCGATCAGTCCGCGTGCCAGTGGCTCGCATACGCAGTGGATCAAAATCGTTCGCACTACTTCGCCCGATTGCGTATTGCCGTCAACGTCGTGCGCGTCGTAATCGCTTCCGGATCGAGCTTGACTTCAATCACTGCCGGTCGTCCCGTCGTTTGCGCGCGCTCGAATGCAGGCGCAAATTGTTGCGTTGTCTCGACTGTTTCGCCGTGCGCGCCGTAGGCCCGCGCGAGCGCGGCGAAATCCGGATTCTGCAACGCGGTGCCGTGGACGCGCGCCGGATAGTCGCGTTCCTGGTGCATGCGAATCGTGCCGTACATGCTGTTGTTGACGACGATAAAAATCACCGCCGCGTTGTATTGCATCGCCGTCGCGAGTTCTTGCCCGGTCATCAAAAAATCACCGTCTCCGGAAAATGTCACAACGGTTTTATGCGGACTGACTAACTTCGCGGCGATGCCCGACGGCACGCCGTAGCCCATCGCGCCATTGGTCGGCGCGAGCTGTGTACGCGGTTGGCGTAGCGGATAGAAGCGGTGCAACCACTGGGCAAAATTCCCTGCGCCGTTGGTGACGATGCTATTGGCCGGCAACTTTTCTTTCAGCCACAACATGATTTGGCCCATGTCCACCGCGCCCGGGCAGGGTCCGGGAATGGTGTTGGCGAGATAATCGTCGTGCGCGGATTTGGTCCACGCGCTCCAGCGGCTGCCGTCGATTCTTGGCATCGCGCGCAACAGGCCGGTGAACGGTAACAGGCTCGAGTTGATCAGCAGATCCGCCTGATAAATTTTCCCTAGTTCGTCGGTGCCGGGATGAATGTGCACGAACTTCTGTTTTGGCCGCGGCACGTCAAACAGCGAATAGCCGCTGGTGGTCATCTCGTCCATGCGACAGCCGACGACAATGATCAGATCCGATTCTTTGATGCGCTGCGCGAGTTTTGGATTGATGCCGATGCCGACATCGCCGGCGTAATTGGGATGCGTGTTGTCGAATAAATCGTGACGGCGGAATGCGCAACCGACCGGAATATTCGCGTTTTCAGCGAAACCTTGAATCGCGCCGCAGGCGTCAGGCGTCCAACCACCGCCGCCGAGCAACATGAATGGGCGCTGCGCTTCCTTTAGCATCTCGCGCAGTTGATCCAACTGACCGAGGCCGGGATAGGAATAGATCGCTTTGTAGCGCGGCGCATCCGCGACGTCGGCCTCGGCCACCAGCATGTCTTCCGGTAACGCCAACACCACGGGCCCAGGCCGCCCCGACGTTGCTAAATGAAACGCATGACTCAAATATTCCGGAATGCGATCGGTGCGATCGATCTGCGCCACCCACTTGGTCATCTCGCCGAACATGCGGCGATAGTCGATTTCTTGAAACGCTTCGCGCTCGACGAAATCGCCGGGCACTTGGCCGATGAACAAAATCATCGGCGAGGAATCTTGATAAGCGGTGTGTACGCCGATGCTGGCGTTGGTCGCGCCGGGGCCGCGCGTGACAAAACAAATCCCCGGCCGCCCGGTCAGCTTGCCGTACGCTTCCGCCATGAACGATGCGCCGCCTTCTTGGCGGCAGACGATCAGTTTGAGTTGTTCGCGCACGTCGTACATCGCGTCAAGCACCGCAAGATAACTTTCACCCGGCACGCAAAATGCCATGTCGACACCGTGACCGCGCAAACCATCGACTAAAATTTTTCCGCCGCTACGCATGAAAGGATTCCTGAATTTGTCTAATAAATACTGAGGATTAAAAAGCCGAATGACTCAATTTCTGTCGTCCCCGCGAAGGCGGGGATCCATGT
Organism: Pseudomonadota bacterium; assembly: GCA_031398205.1. Classification (GTDB taxonomy): domain Bacteria; phylum Pseudomonadota; class Gammaproteobacteria; order Burkholderiales; family JALYOK01; genus JALYOK01. The sequence continues at coordinate 2,247 of JANNMV010000539.1, forward strand.
TAACTTTGAAGCGCCAAATGGATTCCCGCCTTCGCGGGAATGACAGCACCTTAAGCCGATGGTCATAGGTACTCAAAATAACCAAAAAATGCTAACACGGGTGAAGCTTCCTCACGCGCTACGCTGCAATTCCCGCACCATAATGTTGCGTTGTATCTCGCTCGTGCCTTCGTAGATTTGCAACACCTTCGCATCGCGAAATAGTTTCTCTGCCGGGTACTCCGTGCTGTAGCCCATGCCGCCGAAAATTTGCACCGTCTCGGTCGCCGCCCACATCGCGCTATCGGCCGCGAAAGCTTTCGCGTAGGCTGCTTTCAAAGTGTTGCGCTCGCCCTGGTCGCACCACCACGCTGCCTGGTAAGCCAATAGGCGCGCGGCTTCCAGCCTCATGCCCATGTCGGCGATCTTATGGCCGATGGCTTGATGTTCGATAATCGCCTTGCCCATGCTCTTGCGCGCGCCGGCATATTTGAGCGATTCATCGAGACAGCGTTGCAATAAACCGACGGCGGAGACGGCGACCATTGGCCGCGAACGGTCGAACACTTTCATCGCGACATTGAAACCTTGACCTTCGTTGCCAAGCATCGCCGACCCATGCACAACGACGTTGTCGAAAAACACTTCCGCGGCCGGCGCCGCACGCTGGCCCATCTTGCCGAGTGGCTTACCGACGCTCACGCCCGGCGCATTGCGCTCGACGAGAAATGTGGTCACGCCGCGCCCGCCCGCATCCGGATCGGTTTTCGCGAACACGATAAAGAAGCTCGCGAGTGGCGCGTTGCTGATCCATATCTTGCTGCCGTTGATGACGTATTCATCGCCGCGTTTGGTCGCGCGGGTTTTCATTCCGGCTAAGTCGGAACCCGCGCTCGGCTCCGTCGCACAGTAGGCGCCGAACTCGCCCTGCACCAAGCGATCAAAATATTTCCGTTGCTGTTCCGCGTTCGCGCCGCACAACAATGCATCGATCACCACGCTGTTCAAGGTCAACATGCCGGCGACCCCGGCGCAAGCCCAGGCGAATTGTTCAGCGACCAGGCATACGTCGAAACAACCCAGTCCCGCGCCACCGAATTCCGTCGGCACCGCCAGATTGAGCAGGCCAACCTCCAACGCTTTAGTTTGCAATTCGAGCGGATAGCGAACCTCGCGATCGCACTCAACGGCGCGCGGCAGAATTTCCTTTTCGGCGAATTGGCGCGCCAAATTTTGAATGAGCTTTTGATCGGAAGTGAGGGAGAAATTCATGTTCGCGAAGCGGTTTCATAGTCGAGGCTTGATTATCGCATGAAGCTTTACCTGAACTTAAATTCAAAATTGGCATTGCCACGATCCGCCTGACGCTTGCCCGGTGGCAATGCATGCCCTGAGAGCCGCGCTGGGATTGCCTCTCCAAGCTTCTCCCCTTGTCATTCCCGCGTAGGCGGGAATCCATTTGGCATTTCCGATTGCGACCGCACTATGGATTCCCGCCTGCGCGTGAATGAGTGGCTGGCCTCAGGCCACAGTGTGGTGTTCGATGCGCCCCGGTGTATGATTCAAAAAAGCAAGTCAATGGCCCGGAGGAGGAAACATGGATCGTGCGCAGCGCAGAGTATTGATGGCCTCAGCCGTAGGTTCGGCGCTGGAGTGGTACGACTTCTTTCTCTATGGCACCGCATCCGCGCTGGTGTTTAGCGAATTATTCTTTCCCAAGCTCGACCCCAACATGGGCATCCTCGCGTCCTTCGCTACCTTCGGCGTCGGATTTTTCGCACGGCCGTTCGGCGGATTAGTGTTCGGCCACTTGGGCGACAAGATCGGGCGAAAACCGATCTTGGTGTTTACGTTGTTGCTTGTCGGCGGCGGCACATTTTTAATCGGGCTACTGCCGACGTACGATTCCATCGGCATCTGGGCGCCGATCTTGTTGGTTGTGTTGCGCTTAGTGCAGGGGTTCGGCGCCGGTGCGGAATATGGCGGCGCAGTTATTCTCGCGGTGGAGTATGCGCCGCCGGGCAAGCGCGGCTTGTATGGCGCTTTCGCTCCGGTCGGCGTATGCCTCGGTCTCTTGCTTGCCCAAGGCGTGTTCGCAATTTTTTCTTCCATGCCGAAAGAAGATTTTTTAAGCTGGGGCTGGCGCGTGCCGTTCTTGCTCAGCATCTTTGTCATCGCGCTGGGCATATACATTCGCGCCAAAGTCATGGAAACGCCGGTGTTTCAACAGGCTATCGAGAAGCGCCAAGTGCTGCGCGCCCCGGTGATGGAAGCGATCAAACGGCACCCGCGCGAATTCTTCGTGGTGCTCGGCGCGCGCCTCGCGGAGAACGGCTTAGGTTATTTGTTTCCGGTGTTCACCTTGAGCTATCTGACTAAAAATTTAGGCCTGCCGAAGAACATGGTGTTGACCGGATTGGTCATCGCGAGCTTCGTGCAAATTTTCACAGTGCTTGGATTTTCCATGCTGTCGGACAAAATTGGAAGGCGGCCGGTGTATATCGGCGCCGCGATTTTCTGCGCGCTGTTTGCGTTTCCGTTTTTCTTGTTGGTGAACACGCAGAGTACTCCGCTCATTTGGCTCGCTTTAATTTTGGCGATTTCATTTGGGGTCGGCGGCATGTTCGGCCCGCAAGCGGCATACTTCGCCGAGCTATTCGGGCCGCGCATTCGCTACAGCGGCTTTGCCTTCGCGCGGGAATTGGGATCAATTCTGGCCGGCGGTCCTGCGCCGTTTATTGCGACCTGGCTGCTCATGCAAGGTGGCGGTGCACCCTGGTTTGTAGCGATCTACATCATCGTGTTGTCGGTGATCACCGCGATCGCTGTTTACTTTGGACCGGAAACTTATCGCAGCGATATCACCGAAGAGCGCGTTGGTGCATAAATGCACCCTACAATTTATGTGGCAGTGCATGAATGCACCCTACCAATGCATGTTGCAATGCATAATTTCGCCCTACCAATGTATGTAGGGCGCATTTATGCACCATTTATTCGGCGATGGCCAATTTTTCGAATATCGTTTCCGAAACCGCCCAGTCCATCGGATAAATCCCTTGTTTCAAGTAGCGATGAAAAGTGGAGTACGGCCAATCAATGCAGCGATCCACATGGCCGTGCTTAACTGGATTCCAATGTATGTAATCGACATGACGTTCGTAGTCAATTTCATCACGAATTAAATGCTCCCAAAATCGGCGTTGCCAAAATCCCGATTCGGCGCGTTTGCGCTGTGACGAATTGAATTTTGCCGGATCGACGTAGCGCATTGCACACGCTCTGCTGACATATTGTTTGATGTGTGTCCAACGGATTGAGAAATCTGAGTCGCCGGGAGGCAACGTCCAAATGCAATGAAGATGGTCGGGTAACAGTACCCAGGCATCGATAACGAAATGGTAACGGGTGCGCGTTATCGCGATCGCATCACGCAGCGCGTGTCGGACATCGTCGTTGGTTAACCACGGCTGGCGCGAATTTGTCACCACGGTAAAAAAATAGGTTGCGCCGGGTGAATCGGCGCGCAGATAGTTTGGCATTGATGTTCCATTAGATTGTTGTAGTTCGGTGCATAAATGCACCCTACATACATTGTTTTAGGGTGCAATTATGCATCGCAACATGCATTGGTAGGGTGCATTTATGCACCGGTGTTACCCCCACTTCCAATCCTTATAATCCTCGCGCAATTTAGTCTTCAAGAATTTCCCCGTCGAAGTGCGCGGAATGGCGTCGATAAAAACGATGCCGTCCGGCACTTGCCACTTGGCGTATTTGGCAAGTAGAAACTCTCGTATTTCATCGGCACTGGCTTGTTGCGCGGGCTTGAGTACGACCACCGCCAGCGGGCGCTCGTCCCATTTCGGATGGGGAATGGCGATCACCGCTGCTTCGGCAACGGCGGGATGGCCCATGATGGAGTTTTCTAGATCAACGGAACTTATCCATTCGCCACCGGATTTGATCAAATCCTTTGCGCGGTCGGTGAGACGTAGATAACCGTCCGTGCCGATCATGCCGACGTCGCCGGTTTTGAGCCAGCCGTCCGTGGTGAAACTTTCATCCGACTTCGCGAGGTTGTGATAGCTGCCGGTGACCCACGGGCCGCGCACTTGCACTTCGCCGACCGCTTGGCCGTCCCACGGTGCTTCTCCGTCTTCGTTCATGATGCGGATATCGACGAACGGAACGATCAAACCTTGGCGCGCGACCGCAGCGGCGCGCTCGTCCGGCGAAAGTTTTTTGGTATTCTCATCAAGCCTAGAAATCGTGGCGATGGGCGAAGTTTCCGTCATGCCCCAGCCTTGGATGATTTCCATGCCGAGTTCAGCATAGGCTTTGATCAACGATGCAGGAACCGCCGACCCGCCGACGGTCATGCGCAAGCCCGGCGACAACTGCCACTTGCCGGGATTTTGTTGCAGGGTTTGCAATAGTCCGAGCCAGATGGTTGGCACGCCGGCCGAGACGGTGACTTTTTCTTTTTCATACAGGTCGAGCAAACTTTCGCCGTCAAGAAATTGGCCGGGAAACACCAGTTTCGCACCGACCATGGCGCAGATATAAGGGATTGCCCAGGCGTTGGCGTGAAACATCGGCACCACCGGCAAGACCGAATCCGCATTGCAGTAGCCACCGCTATCCGGCATCGCCGACATGAAGGCGTGCAGCACGGTGGAGCGGTGGGAATACACCACGCCCTTTGGCTGGCCC
>JANNMV010000544.1:0-4688 GCA_031398205.1 Pseudomonadota bacterium
TCCATCGACATGACCATTTCGTTGTGCTGATTAAAGGCTTCCCAGCGCGATTTCACGATGCCGATATCGGGTTTACTCGACGATGGCCGCGATTCCAAAAACACGCGCTCGACCCGCAACGTGTCGCCGGGACGCACCGGCTTAAGCCAGCGGATATTGTCGAGGCCCGGTGAGCCGATGCTGGCGGAATCGTTAAGATACGCGTCGCACGTTAAGCGCATCGCGATGCCGCAGGTATGCCAGCCGCTGGCGATGATGCCGCCGAAATAGGATTGCTCCGCCTTCGCTTTGTCAACATGAAACACTTGCGGATCGAATTGCTTCGCGAAGCCGATGATCTCATCTTCGGTTAAGGTCTTGCTTCCGAGCACGCTACGCTCGCCGACTTTGAAATCTTCCCAATAATATTTAAATGCCAAGACAAACCTCGGTGACTAGAACGTAGCACCCGCCGCGAAGCGCGACAGATGATGATCGGCATCGCCGAACGTGGCGTCGATGGCGGTTAAGCGGCGGAAATAATGGCTCGCGGACAGTTCGTCGGTGATGCCCATGCCGCCATGCATTTGCACCGCCTCCTGCGCGATCAAGCGCCCGTAACGGCCAATCGCATTCTTCGCCGCCGACACGACGCGCTGCCTTTCCGCGACGTCGTTGGACTGGACTTTCACCGCCGCCAAATAGGCCATGGAGCGCGATTGCTCGACATACATCAGCATATCGACCATACGATGTTGCAAGGCCTGAAACTTGCCGATCGGCACACCGAATTGGCGCCGCGTCTTGAGGTATTCCAACGTCGACTTCTGCAGCGCTTCCATGGCGCCGACGGACTCCGCGATCAGCGCGGTGGTGGCGATATCCATGACCTGCTCAACGATCGCGAGGTTGTCTTCACTGCTGCCCAACATCGCATCAGCGCTTACGCGCACGTTGTCAAAATGTAAATTCGCGGCGCGCTGATTATCGATAGTGCGATAGCTGGTGATATTCAAGCCGGATGTTTTGGCATCGACCAAAAATAAGGCCATGCCCTGGCCGTCGTGCAGCGCACCGGCAGTGGCCACCGAGACGACAATCTTGTCGGCAATATTGCCATGTAGAACAATGATTTTTTCGCCGTTCAAAACATAACCGGCGCCCTCTTTACGCGCGACCGTTGCGATGCGTTTCAAGTCGTAGCGCGTACCAGTTTCACTATAGGCAAAGGCCAATTTAAGGTTGCCGGCAACGATTTGCGGCAGTAGTGACGATTTTTGCGCGTCCGATCCGGCCAGTTGAATTAAGTTGGCGCCAAGCACCACGGTCGCCAAATAGGGCTCGACTACTAAGCTGCGGCCCAACGCTTCCATTACGATCATGGTGTCGATGGCGTTGCCGCCGAAGCCACCATGGGCTTCGTCAATGCCGATGCCCAACACACCGATTTCCGCCATGCTGGCCCACACTTTTTCGCTGTAGCCCGCGGCCGACTGGATGATGGCGTGGCGCTGTTTGTTGAATTCGTATTCGCGCTCGATCAAGCGATTGACCGTGTCGCGCAGTTGTTCTTGTTCGGAAGAAAAATTGAAGTCCATTTTTATAGCCCCAAGATATGCTGCGCGACAATGTTGCGCTGAATTTCGTTGGAGCCGCCGTAAATACTGGTTTTGCGATAATTCATATAGCGCGGCGTGAAGGGCGGGCCGTAGTCGGGGCCGACGAAGTTAGCGCCAGGAATGCCGTTGACGAAATCGGGAAAGAACGGCAGCGCGTACGGGCCGAGTGCTTCCATTTGTAGTTCCGTCAACGCTTGCTGAATTTCCGTGCCTTTGATTTTCAGGAACGAGACTTCCGGGCCCGGCGCTTTGCCGCGGCTTTCGGCGGATAGCACGCGCAAGCTGGTGACTTCCAGCGCCATCAGATCGATTTCCAGTTGCGCGACCTTGTCGCGGTAGCGAGGATTATCGAGCAGCGGTTTGCCGTCGAGTTGTTCCTGGCGCGCGACTTCTTTAACGAACGCAAGCTCGCGTTTTGAGCGGCCCACGGCGGCGATGCCGCTACGTTCGTGGCCGAGCAAAAATTTCGCGTAGGTCCAACCTTTGTTTTCCTGGCCAACTAAATTTTCCGCCGGCACTTTCACGTTGTCGAACCACACTTCATTGACTTCGTGGGCGCCATCCATGAGTTTAATGGCGCGCACTTCGATGCCCGGTGATTTCATGTCGATCAACAAAAACGAAATGCCTTCCTGCGCTTTGCCGTCACTGGAGGTGCGCACCAGGCAAAAAATCCAATCCGCCCACTGCGCCAATGTCGTCCAGGTTTTTTGGCCATTGACGATGTAGTGATCGCCGTGGCGCTCGGCCTTGGTTTTCAGCGATGCGAGATCGGAGCCGGAGCCCGGCTCGGAATAACCCTGGCACCACAACTCATCGGAGTTCAACATTTTCGGTAGAAATCGCTGTTTATGCCAATCGTTGCCGAAAGCCATGATGACCGGCGCGCACATCATCGGGCCAAAGGGAACCACGCGCGGTGCGCCGGCGTCGTCGTATTCTTCCTCGAAGATATAGCGCTGCACCGCGTTCCAGCCGGTGCCGCCGTATTCCTTCGGCCAACCGGGTACGAACCAGCCTTTTTCGTAGAGCGTCTTTTGCCAGGCGACCTGTTCGTCACGGCTGTGGTGAATGCCCGCTAAGACTTTGTGGCGCAGAGATTTGGGAAGGGCTTCGCGCAAGAAATCATGAACATCTTGGCGGAAAGCGTTTTCTTCGGCGGAGTAATTGAGATCCATATTCACGACTCAGTTTAGGTTTTAGCGAGGATACGAGAATTCATCGTAAACGGCAAACTCATCAGAGTTAACGTGAACGTTCTTCGCCGTCATTGCGATCTGCCTCGTATCGGCGACTCCGACACGGGCAACGCAAAATGACATGGTGGCGGATATTTGGTGTCATGCCACAAGCCTTGCCCAGATTGGCTCCTGGCAGGGCATAGGCTGAGAGCCAGTATCCATAGGGATCCTGGCGCGATGCCTAAAAATCTGACAGTTGTTTCGGCGCGCTGAAAAGAATAGCGGCGTCGATTAAACCCTCGACGGTGTAAGGTGTTTGCTGATCGTTGCCGCGATGATCCCAAAAAATATTCTTGGTGGCAGGTTCGCCGAGTTCGCCGGGGACGAGTGAGCTTTTGAGTTGGAACTCATCGGTCGCGGCGATTTGTGGATAGAGCAGCGCGACATCGACCAACACATCACCGCTGTCGATTTCGTCTTCGCGCGCCGAGACATAGGGCAATCCTTTGCAAGCGTTTTTTGCATCGTCCAGTTTACCGAATGGCGGCACGCTCCCTTTCGGATGAACGCGCACATTCATGACCTTCGCGGTAATGGATTTTCCGGCAACGGAAATATCGTGCCCTTGCGCCGCAAGTTTACCGAGCCCCAGCGCGTCGCGCTTGACCGCTTTGATGTCGAGATAGTGAAACACCCGGCCGCTCTCAATGCGATTGTAAGTGTAAGGCGCGGAGATGTAAGTCCCATCTGGATTTTTCGCCCCCAATTGGTTGGCTACCAACAACGCGAGCGAGAAGCGCATGTACGCCATCATTCCGGTCTTCGTGTATTCGAAATGAACGGCGCGCAAGTTATAGCCGAGCTCCGCATGACCGTAAGCGGGAAGCGCCACCGTGGCAATTGCCGCGACGATAACAAGTGCGTTGCGAATTACGGAGATCATATTCACATTGATGTCATCCTGAGCAACGCGAAGGATCTGCTGTCCGGTGCATACTGGGCGCACTGAAAAAGCAGATTCTTCGCCTTCCAACAAAACCTATTCCTCCAACTTGTCATTCCCGCGAAAACGGGAATCTATGTTGCCGTTGAAAAGCCAAATGGATCCCCGTTTTCACGGGGATGACACGCCGGTATTTTTCCGTAAACTTACTTCGCGGTCGCCAACACAAAATCATAATGCGCTTCCCAAAACGGCGTGTTCGATTTCGTGCCATCGGGCGCGGTTCCTTCGCGTTTCACGAAATCCGTAATCAGCGAATTTTTCACGCCGAACACCGCGTCCGACTGCAAATAGGAATCGCCCTTCACGAACACATGAGTCGTCACCGATTCAAAACCCGGTGCGGAAACTATCGCGTGAATATGCGCCGGGCGATAGGGATGACGTCCCATGCCATTCAGCATTTTCCCCACGGGACCATCGGTTGGAATCGGGTAACTCACCGGCTTGACGGTGCGAAATCCATAGCGGCCTTCGGCATCGCTCATGACTTTGCCGCGCGCCTGCATGCCTTTGATGTTCGGTAATTGAACGTCGTAAAAACCTTCGCCGTCCGTCTGCCACAAGTCCAACTGCGCGCCGGCGATGGGCTTGCCATCGACTGTTTTCACCTGACCAGACATATAACTTGGCTCGCCAGCAACACCTTCCGACACATTCGCCCACTTCGGCAAACTCGGGCTACCATTGACATAGAACGGGCCAAACACGGTTGACTCCGTCGCACCGCCGGGCTTGCGATGATTGATGGCGTCGACCAACATCGAGACACCCAATGTGTCGGACAGCAAAATAAATTCCTGGCGTTTATCGTCGCATTTCTGGCCGGTGGCGGTCAGAAATTTAATCGCCTCGAACCACTCGGCCTCGGTCAATTCCACATCACGCACGAAGTCGTGCATGTGG
>JANNMV010000560.1:0-3995 GCA_031398205.1 Pseudomonadota bacterium
CAAAAATTTTACTCGACGAACAACGAGCTTACGGAATCGCCTTCGCTGATACGCCGCATGGTCTCGGCCAACAGCGGCGCGACGGTCAACTGGCGAATTCGTTTGCAGCCCTGCGCCGCAGCGCTCAGCGGAATGGTGTCCGTTACCACCAGTTCATCAAGCGCGGAGTTGCTGATGCGCTCGATCGCCTTGCCGGACAACACCGGGTGAACGCAATAGGCTACAACTTTCTTCGCGCCCTGGCGTTTTAACGCGCGAGCCGCTTCACATAGGGTGTTTGCGGTATCGACCAAATCGTCGACGATTAAGCAAGTACGATCCTTTACATCGCCGATGACGTTCATCACCTGCGACTCGTTCGGCTTCGGGCGGCGTTTATCGATAATCACCAAGTCGGCATCGTCAACGCGCTTGGCAATCGCACGGGCACGCACTACGCCGCCGACGTCCGGCGACACAATGACGGTATTTTCATACTTGTGTTTCCACATGTCTTCCAGCAATACCGGCGTGCCGTAGATGTTGTCGACGGGAATATCGAAAAAGCCCTGAATCTGATCGGAATGCAAATCCATCGTCATGACGCGATCGGAACCGACACTGCTCAACATATTCGCAACCATTTTCGCCGTGATCGGCACGCGCGACGAACGCGGCCGGCGATCCTGCCGGGCATAGCCGAAATACGGAATCGCCGCGGTGATGCGTCCGGCGGAGGCGCGCTTAAGCGCGTCGACCATGACCAGCAATTCCATCAAATTATCGTTAGACGGATTGCAGGTAGATTGCAAAACAAACACGTCTTTACCCCGAACATTCTCCAAAATTTCGACCATGATCTCGCCGTCGCTAAAGCGCCCGACGGTGGCACGCCCGAGGGGGATGCCGAGGCGGCGCGCGACGGCATCCGCGAGTTTCGGATTCGCGTTGCCGGTAAAGATCATTAGATTTTCGAAGGCCATGGTTTAGGATTTAGGAGCTAGGATTGAGGATTTAGTTTGGTATCGGTTATTTAACTAGCATCGGAAAACATATTGCTTACGGGCGCAAGGCCAAACCTAAATCCTCGCTCCTAAATCCTAACTCCTATCGTGTGGCTGGGGAGGTAGGGATCGAACCTACGAATGCCGGAATCAAAATCCGGTGCCTTACCACTTGGCGACTCCCCAAAAACTTTAAAAACCGGCGAGGGGGTGAACCGACCAGCCCTCGGCGACAAAACCCTTCATCGTCCCGGGCAATGCCGAAAACACGTTCTCAGCGCCTTCGTGACTCGAAAATGCTGCGAAAACCGCACTGCCGGAGCCCGTCATTCGCGCCGCCGCATACTTATTAAGCCATTGTAAATAATGACTAATCTCAGTAAATCGGCGCGTTGCGACGGATTCCAGATCATTTCGAAGCTCGGCTGACGAAAAGTCCGATATTTTGATTGGAATCGAATCCCGTGTCAATTCCACGTCGGAGAAGATACCTTTGGTCGGAACCTGAACCGCCGGCGTCAGGACGACGTACCAGGCTTTCGCTACTTCAATCGGCGCGAATTTTTCGCCGATTCCCTCGGCAAACGCCGAACGACCAAAGATAAATACCGGCACGTCGGCGCCGAGTTCGAGGCCGATTTCCTGCAGTTCCGTGCGGCTAAGATCAAGATCCCACAAGCGATTCAGGACGATCAGGGTCGTGGCCGCGTCGGAACTGCCGCCGCCCAGGCCTGCGCCCAGCGGCAGATGCTTCTCAAGCTCGATCGATACGCCAAATCGCGTCTTGGTTATGCTCTGAAGTAAGCGCGCCGCGCGCACACATAGATCGTCGTCGGCAATAATTTCGCTTGGCCCCGCGACACGCACAATCTCGCCATCGCGGCGCGGCGCAAAGCTCAGAAAATCGCGTCGGTCGATGAAGGTAAACGCGGTTTGCAGCAAATGATAGCCATCGTCGCGACGCCCGACGACGTGGAGGAATAAATTCAGCTTCGCCGGTGCGGGATAACGTACAACTGCGCTCAAAGCTATTCGCGGATGGGGATGATGGTATCGACCACGAAGCGGATAACGAGGTCGGCGCGTTTCATAATAATTCGGTAAGGCAGTTCGATATTAGCGAGGGGGCGATAGTCGGCAAACTGAATATCCCAGTCCTGCTGCTTAAGGTGCATCAGCCGGTTATTGGCGCCGCGCTCCTCCTCGGCCGGGCCTTCCGGCGCGACACGGCCAAGTACCCAATACTGCATGCCATTGAGTGGGAAATGCCAGCCCATCACCTGCTCCATTAACTGATCGGCGTCGGCGGCCTGATAGATTTCTTTGTCGCTGGTGGTGAGCTTGGCGCCGCTCTCATTTTGCTCGATTTTCGCGACCGTGGTGCCGATCGGAGAATAAACCGTGATCTCGTGTTTCGGGGAGGCATGCAGCCAACGCAGGCTACCGCTATGACCTTCATTTCCCTGCTTTATGCCTAAGCGCCCGGAGAGTTTCAACGCCTTAATTTCCACCTCGGCGCCCGGCTCGATCACCGGAGCATTGCCGTCGTCGCGTGAGCGCAATCCGGCACAGCCGCTCAGAAGCACGGCAGCCAACAACAGGCCAACGCCATAACAACGCGTAATCACAGGAACTTTGACGCGGGCTATTGTTTCAAGCGCTTGACTACTTCCGCCAATGCCTCGTTATCGGGGTGGGACTTGATGGCCGTCTGCCAAACTTGAGTCGCCTCGCTGCGTTTGCCATTGACCCACATCACCTCACCCAGATGGGCGGCGATCTCTGGATCGGGACGAATATCGAAGGCGCGCTGCAGTGTCGCAATGCTATCGGCAAAGTTGCCCATTTTGAATTGCACCCAACCCAGGCTATCGATGATGAATGGATCGTCGGGAGAAATCTCAAGCGCTTTCTTGATCAAATCTTGGGCTTCGGCGTAGCGGGTGGTGCGATCTGCCAGCGTATAGCCCAGGGCGTTATAGGCATGGGCATGATCGGGCTTGAGCTTGATCAGTTTGCGTAGATCCTCTTCAAGCACATCGATGCGACCGATTTTTTCCGCGGCCATCGCCCGGTCGTAGAGCAGATCGGCATTGTCGGGATAATCTTTCATCGCGCCATCAAGCCGGTCGAACGCTTCCTGGTAGGATTTCGCTTCGCGCAGCATGCCCGCATCGGCCATGATGATTTGGGTTTTTTCCACCGCGGAATCAGTCTTGATGGCACGCAAATAGTCGCGCGCTTCGGTCAATTTATTTTGCCGCGCCAACAGGCTGGCGATTTTTATCTGCGCTGGAAAATACTGCTCTCCCGCCGTGACGCTCTTGTACCACTCGGCTGCTTTGTCATAACGCTTGCGCTCTTCGTTGCTCTGTCCGAGCGAAAATCGCACCGCATCCGGATCTTTCGGGTTGAGCTTTAGCGCTTGCGTGAGGTAAATCTCCGCGCCCTCAAAATCCTGCAATTGCATCGACACTAAGCCTGCGGTGACCGCCATGTCGGGATTATTCGGCGCGTTGTTGACCAACGTGCTGAATTGCTCCCGCGCCGCCGGAAAATTCTTCTGCCCGGCGAGCATGCGCGCGTAACTCAAACGTACTTCGCTAGATTTCGGATAGCGTCCCAAGAAATCCTCATAGTGCTTCATCGCGTCTTGCTTGCTGCCTTGCCAAAGAACCTGCGCCTGCAGCAACGCGCCTATTTCCCAACCGGGCTTGAGTTCATTCGCGCGTTTGATCTCGGTCAGCGCCAGCTCGTTCTGCTTAGCACTCAGCGCCGCTTGGGCAACGGCGAAATGCGCCTCGGCGATATTGGGGAACGGTTCGGCAAGCTGCTTCGCCATATCCAGCGCCGCACTTTTGTCGCTTTGCCGCGCCAGCAAGCCATTTAATTCCATGAAACTCTGGCGTACCTGTGGATCTTCACCGACGAACATTTTTTGCACATACGGTTTGGCCTGATCCAGCTTGCCCTCGCCCATCAACACCGACACAATGATCTGACGCGCCTGCT
>JANNMV010000055.1:0-3570 GCA_031398205.1 Pseudomonadota bacterium
CGCTAAAGCGATCGCCGTGGGCAGCGCAAATTTAAGCCATTTTGATACAGGTTTCATGAATATTATCTCCTCGTAGTTTCGTTTTCTTCGGTCCGCCCAAGCGGACGCCTAGTGCACGAGGATTGTAGCCTAGCCAGTTGGGGTTGGGTAGCTCAGTGAGCGATCTCGCCTTGCAAGCTTAAATTGCGGAACAAAACGCCGTATTTTTCGATTGTCCCGATAGAAGCCGCTCCCAGACTGGCTTTGCACGACATCCCCCTTGCAAAACCGCGCCACATGGCCGTCTTAGGGCGTAGAAACCATCGAGAATAATGCTGCACTAGTACTTGACTTGGCCTAGGTTTACGCGCTTAATAGCGCCGTTGGTCGAATTCAAGCTCTAAATCTGCGGTATCCCCCTTATTTTTTACTTGATCTTCCAGCGCGGAGGGCGCAAGCCTTGTATGATTTTTTTAGGATTTAGGATACGAAATATGGCAACAGGTACGGTTAAATGGTTTAACGACGCTAAAGGTTTTGGCTTTATCACTCCCGATGGCGGTGGCGACGATCTTTTCGCGCATTTCACGGCGATTCAGTCGGCTGGCTTCAAGACGCTCAAAGAGAACCAAAAAGTCTCTTTCGACGTAACGACGGGACCCAAAGGTAAACAAGCTTCGAACATTCAAGTCGTTCAAGCTTAACCCCTCTGATTGAAAAAACCCCGGCTTGCCGGGGTTTTTTTTCGTCTGCGCGCCGGAAGATGTTTAGTTCAAGACGCTTACAAACTGTCGAGCCACAACGCCCGTCCAGCCTGCCTCGCGACAGGCCCTACCCGAAGAGGAAATATCCATGCGCATCTCCAGGCATGTCTGGTAGACTCATAATTCATTCGCCGTACTCCCAACCGGAAATAACCGCGCTGCCCGCGAAGCGGACATTAATCCGGGGCGATCGGCCAAAGCTCGCCATTCCTTGGGCAGTTCTGTGGAAATTTTGATCTTGAACAGTGGTGTACCCATTGACAGAATCGCTAATAGTGTACATCATAACGTACATATACGTACAGGAGACTCTAATGCGGGACACTACATTTACCGAGTTGCGCAATCACGCCAAGGACTATTTTGATGCAGTCGAAGCTGGAGAAACGGTTCGCGTTTTTCGCAACAGCAAACCCATTGCCGAAATAGTGCCGATTCGCCCCGAGGCTCCTTCGTGGAAAAAACGAGCTACACCGCTAACGGTTAAAGGCTTGTCGTTGAGTCGAGAGATACTGCGCGATCGGGACAAGTCGACGTGAAAGTGTTTCTGGATACATCAGCTTTTGCAAAGCGTTACGTGGCCGAGCAGGGGTCGGACAAGGTTATGGAGATGTGCCTAAAAGCGGATAGTCTCGTCGTTAGCGTCATTTGTCTACCGGAACTAATCTCGACGTTGTCTCGCCTCTTACGGGAAAAGAAACTCGCCAAAGCGGATTACCGAAAGTTAAAGGGTGACGCGATGGCCGATCTGACGGATGTCGACATCTGCCAGATCACATCGGAGGTTCTGGCCTCCGTTGTTTCGTTGCTGGAGTCGCACCCACTTCGAGCAATGGACGCCATTCATTTAGCATGCGCACTCACCGTCAAACCTGATGTCTTTGTTTCGGCCGACCATCGGCAGCTCTCGGCAGCGCGAAAGGCTGGGATCAAGACTGTTGACGTGTCGTGAGACCTTGCAACATAACGGCCACTTGTTGACTTTCGACCCGGACGCCCTCAACTCACAATTTCCGCTTAGGCGCGTTCGCTCAAGATAAAAACGGACAAACCTCAACCGAACCCGCGTCGTCGGCACAGTGCGCTCGGTCAAATCTCACCGGCGAACTTTAAAATCAAGCATGCCGATCAGTTCACGCAACCGCAATCTATCGTAGACTTACCAAAGGACCAAGACATCGTTCGACTGTATCCCGAATTGGAAAAAGAGGATGTCTACGAGGCGGCCAAGTACGGCGCTTGGTTGGCGAGCGAGCGCACTTCTGCATTAACGTGAGGCCGTTGGCGGTTGTTTGGCGGGAGGATCCCGCCCTACATTTTCTTATTAGCACTGCGCCACGAGCCGCATCCCACTTGCCTCCCGGAATGGTATGGCCTGCAAGCCAGTATCCATGAGCGTCTTGAGACGCCTCCGATCAGAATCCAAAAATAAACGCCTTCGTTTGACCCCAACACGCTCAAACGATAAAGTCCTATTCAGAATCTAATCAATACCAACTCGCTGAGACCAAAATTTTGAAAAAGTTTAAGGCTGACGAATTTGCAAGGCGCATTAAGTCGGACTTTCAATCCTCCGAACACAGCCGCTACGTATTTTTTCTCGGCGCCGGCTGTTCCATTTCCTCAGACATTCCCAGCGCAGCAGGGTTGGTTCAACAATGGCTGCCGAAGCTTAAGTACCTAGAAGACGGAAAAGAGAACGGCTGGGAAGCCTGGGCTTCGAAGCGATTCCCGGGTTATTCCAACAACAATCCCGCCGCGCACTATGGCGCGGTGATAGAGGATCTGTTTCTCCAGCCCGACGCTCGCCAGCAAGAAATCGAGCGCCTGACCGCCAGCAAATATCCTGGATTCGGCTATGGCACCTTGGCGCAACTCATGAGCCACGAAATTTATGGCCTTCGCTGCCATGCCGTACTCACGACTAATTTTGATGATCTCGTCGCCGATGCTTTGTACCTCTACTCGCACAAAAAGCCGCTCGTTGTAGCGCATGAATCCTTGAGCCGATTCGTGCGGCCAACCCGCTTCTCGCCACTGATCGTAAAACTACACGGCGATGCTCATCTCGCACCGAAAAATACCACCGGCGAAACCTCAACGCTTGACGTTTTGCTGCAGCAAGTACTGAAAAATCTTCTAAACGACGCAGGCGTTATTTTTTGCGGCTATGGTGGAAACGACCAAAGTATCCTGGACGCGTTAAAGGAACTTCCGTCGGATGCTTTGCCCGGCGGCGTGTATTGGGTCGGCGCCAAGCTGCCGGACAATGGCTTTAAATCCTGGCTGGAATCGCGGGATGCCGTATGGATCGAACATTTGGACTTCGATGAACTGATGCTGTATTTCCGCAACGAGTTCGAGCTTGAAATGCCTACGGACGCCCGATTCAGCGATATATTCGCTCAGTTTCGCGCGACGTTCGAAAAGCTTAGCCAAAAAGCAACGAAAGTAGCGGAAACAGAATTGTCTGACGACGATCGCGCCTTTCAAGCGGCCGTTGAGAAAATTCGCACGTCGGTTAAAGATTGGTGGGGCGTCGTGCTTGAAGCAAATGAGTTTAAAAAATCTGACCCGGAGAAGGCCAATCAAATTTACCTAAACGGACTAGAAAAATTTCCCAATAGCCCCGAACTGCTCGGAAGCTACGCCGCGTTTCTTCACAACATCCGCAAGGACTACGACCAAGCCGAACCCTATTACCAACGCGCCTTGGAAGTCGATCCGAAGCACGCGAATACCCTCGGCAACTACGCCGTGTTTCTTCTCAACATCCACAAGCACTACGACCAAGCCGAACGCTATTACCAACGCGCCTTGGAAGCCG
>JANNMV010000082.1:0-6852 GCA_031398205.1 Pseudomonadota bacterium
CGCGCGCTGAGTGGTTTAGATGCGCAGGCTGGCGCCAGCCTGCGCGCTGCACTGCGTGATTTTGCGCAGCGCATCGCGGATTCCGGCTCGACCGTGCTGGCGCGTTTTGGCCGGGGCGCCGCCGCCCAAGCGCGGCAGACGGCACTCGCAGAATTCGAACAATTACTCAAGGCCATTCCCGATACGTATGCGTCGGCAGCCGCGGTTGACGATAGCGCCGAGCCTGCCGCGCGCCAGATCGCCGCGCCGGCCGGCGATCTTACGCTTTGGCACGCCGCGGCGCTCGAATTTTCAGCGGACAATATTTGGCAGCGCGGCCGCACGCGTCTGCGCTGTGTGCGCGTCACGCCGGAAACCCATGACGTCAAAACGTTCACCTTCATCACCGACCCGGCGCGAGTCTTCAGCTACAAGCCGGGGCAATTCATTACGCTGGAAGTGCCGATCGACGGCAAAATCGTCCGCCGCAGTTACACGATTTCCTCATCGCCATCGCGCCCCTACACGCTCACCATCACAGTTAAGCGCGCATCCAACAGCACGGTGTCGAAGTGGCTGCATGAAAACCTGACGCCGGGTTTCGAGTTGAACATCGCCGGGCCCAGCGGACAATTCAGTTGTTTTCACGGACCGGCGCAAAAGCTATTGTTTATCGCCGCCGGCAGCGGCATCACGCCGATCATGTCGATGCTGCGCTGGCTGAGCGATACCGCCTCGCCCACCGATGTTGTCTTGATCTACAACGTGCGTACGCCGAGCGATATTATTTTCGAGCGCGAACTGTACCTAATCGGCAGCAAGCTCGGCGATAAGCTGCGGCTGGGCATTGTCCCCGCACAGGTGCAAGCGGGCCAGGTGTGGAATGGCCTGACGGGGCACTTCGATGAAAAGTTACTCACTCACTTCGCACCGGATTTCCTGGAGCGCGAGGTTTATATGTGCGGACCAACGGCTTATATGGAAACGGTGAAAGGCGCGCTGAATGGCGCTGGTTTTCCCGTCCTTCGATTGCATCAGGAAAGCTTCGGCGCCGCGCCGGCGGATCCCGCAACCGCGATGCCGAGCGACCCCCGGCCCAAACCTGCGCCCTCCGCCAAACCTAAACCGCAGCCTGCTCCAATGCCAATCGCGGAAACCGACACCGCGTGTGAAGTCGTATTCAAAAAAAGCGGAAAATCCATCTCATGCAAGCCGCACGATTTTATCCTTGAGATCGCGGAAGAACACGGCATGGAACTAGCCAATTCGTGCCGCGCCGGTAGCTGCGGCACCTGTCGTGTGACAATGGTCGAGGGCATTGTGCTAATGGACGACCAAACTGCGCTGACCGATGAAGACATTCAATCGGGCATGGTGGTATTGTGCATCGGGCGAGCGCACGGGCGAGTGGTGCTGGACGCTTGAATGGTTCGAATGTTCGGCTCGCACTTTATTAACTACACGAAATTGACACACTTACGCGGCTTTTGGAAACTTGACCTTAAACTCGATCTGAATCTGCGCTCGATCCATCATAATAAGTAATGCGTCGATGGAGAATCGATGCAGACGTCCACGTAGCAGATCATTGACGCGCGGTTGGCTCACACCCAAAAGCTTGGCGGTCTGTGGTTGGGTCAATTTATGCGTCTGGACAAAGCGTTCTAACACCGCTGCCAGCTCAGCACGTCGTTTCATTTCGATTGCTTCGTCGCCGTCATAAAGTGCGTCGAATACGTTGTCAAATTTCTGCATCTTCATCCTAAAGTCCTTTCGTTAGCCAGCACATTGAATCGGCGTCGCGCCAACTCAATATCGGATTGGGCGGTTTGCGGAGTCTTTTTCTGAAACGCGTGCAGGACGTAAATGGCTTCGGCAAATTTCGCCACATAGATGATCCGAAATTACCCGGATTCATTCACGCGAATCTCGCGGACCCCTGCGCCAACGCTACTCATCGGTTTCCAGTCCAGTGGGTCTTCACCGCACTGCACACGGTAAAGCTCACGGCCGGCAACGGCCTTGGCTTCATCGGAAAACGCACGCACGCGTTTTCGAGAATCCCCTAAGAAGACAACCGCCTTTGTCATGCCATTGATTATATATTCGCACGGATATAAATATCAATTCCATTGCATAGGCGCACTGCGAAACGCCGGGGCTAAGGCGCCATCCTTCCAAAAGCAATTGTTGCCGCAAAAGTGTGAATAAGTCACAACTTTTGTGTGCGATCACGCACCGTTTTAATAGTTCCGATAACGGATGATTGCATTCGTGGACGTTCAACTGCCCCCGCATAAGGAGAATAAAACATGTCAGAGCGCAGCAAGGTTCTGTCCGAACGCCGCGTTCCAATTCACTTTTGATCTAGGAGCAACAAACCATGACCGCTATCAATCATCAATGGCGCATCGCGCGGCGTCCTGTTGGGCCGATCCGTGAATCGGATTTTCGCTGGCAGGAAGAGCCGGTACCAACGCCCGGACCCGGCCAGGTGCTGGTACATAACCAATATATTTCGATGGATCCGACCAATCGCCCTTGGCTGTGGGAAGAGGACACCTATCTCCCGGCGCTAAAACTCGGCGAGGTTGTGCGCGGCGTCACCATTGGTGCAGTGGAGCAGTCCAACAACCCGGATTTCCCTGTCGGCACTCAAGTCGTCGGCGCGCTTGGCTGGCAGGATTACGCCGTCACCGACGGCAAGTTCGACTTTCTGACGCCGCTGCCGGCTGATCCCGCTATACCCGCAACCATGCAATTCGGCCTATTCGGCCACATCGGCGTCACTGCGTATTTTGGCCTGCTTGACGTCGGCAAACCCAAGGAAGGCGAGACGGTCGTGATATCGGCCGCGTCCGGCGCGGTCGGATCGTTGGTCGGGCAAATCGCGAAAATTCACGGTTGCCGCGTCATCGGCGTCGCCGGCAGCGCAGAGAAATGTCGCTGGATTACCGAAGACCTCGGTTTCGACAAGGCGATCAACTACAAAAAAGAATCGGTGTATTCGCACTTGAAGGAATACTGCCCGAACGGCATCGATCTGTATTTCGACAACGTCGGCGGCGCCGTTCTCGAAGACGTGTTGAGCCTGCTTGCCTTGCGCGCACGCATCGTCGTCTGTGGCATGATCTCCCTCTACAATACAGTGGGTGGAACATTGTCCATGCCGCCCGGCCCGAACAATCTTTTTAATCTGGTCATCAAGCGCGCCAGCATGGAAGGTTTTCTGTGTCTGGACTACTGGGATCGGCGCGAAGAAGCGTTCAAAGCGCTCGCCGCGTGGCATCGCGACGGCAAAATTCAGTATCGTTTCGATGTGGTGGAAGGGTTGAAGAATGCGCCACGCGCAATGAATAAGCTGTTCGACGGCTCGAATAATGGCAAACTTATTCTGAAGTTGTAGCGGAAAATGGTTTGGGGGTCGAGCGTGAACGGCTCCGCACTTCGTTCAGAATGACAGACTTCTGACCTTTAGAGGCCTCATAAATAATGTCCAGGGAGGAAGACCATGAGTGCAATCAGGCAATGGCTGGAAGAGCGGGGGCTGGCTCAGTATGCCGAGACATGCGAAGCGAATGACATCGGCGTTGATGTCCTTCACACCCTCACCGATCAAGACTTGCAAGCGTTAGGCGTTTCGCTCGGCAATCGCAGGCGCTTGCTGGAGGCGCTAAAAGATACCGCTCCCTCCGTAGGGCGGGTACCACCCGCCACTACGGCGCCAGAGAACCCGCCGACCAACGTAGAGACCAGCGGCGAACGCCGCCAACTCACGGTGATGTTCTGCGACTTGGTCGGCTCCACGGCGTTATCCGAAAAACTCGACCCCGAAGAACTGCGCAGTTTGCTGCATAACTATCGAACCGTCTGCGGCGAAGTGATTGCGCGTTACGAAGGTTTCGTCGCTCGCTACGTCGGTGATGGGATTCTCACTTACTTCGGCTGGCCCAAAGCGCATGAAGAAGACGCCGAGCGGGCGCTGCGCGCGGCGTTGGAGATCGTTCAATCCGTCAAGCGAGCATCGTCGAGCGAAACGCTGTCGGTTCGCATCGGCATCGCCACCGGCCCCGTCGTCGTCGGCGAACAAGCCGGTGTCGGCGAGCAGTCGAAGTTAGCGGTAGGCAGCACACCCAATCTCGCTGCACGGCTGCAAGGCTTAGCGTCCGCCGATCAAATCGTCATCGCCTCGTCCACCCGTCGCTTAGTCGGCAATGCGTTCGAGCTTTCAGACCTAGGCGAGCACGAATTGAAAGGCATCGCCGAGCCGGTTCACGCCTGGCGGGTGCTGGCCGTCAGTGCCGCAGCGAGCCGTTTTGAAGCGGCGACGCAAGGTTTCGTCACGCCGATGGTCGGACGCGAACAAGAACTGGGATTGTTGCTTGACCGCTGGCAGCAAGCCCAAGAAGGCGAAGGCCAAGTCGTGCTGTTGTCGGGCGAGCCCGGCATCGGCAAGAGCCGTGTCTTGAGCACACTGCGCGAGCGCTTGACGGCTCAAGGCGCACAAGCCCTGCGCTTCCAATGCTCGCCGTACCACATCAACAGTGCGTTTTATCCCAGCATCGACAATTTCGAGCGGGTGCTCAAGTTCAGCCGCGACGAGTCGCCCGATTCCAAGCTCGACAAACTGGAAGCGTTGATCGTCAAGCAATTCGCTCGACCGCTAAAGGACGTCAGATTCATCGCCTCGCTGCTGTCAATTCCCTGCGACGAGCGCTACGGCGCAATCACCATGACGCCGCAGCGGTTCAAGGACGAAACGCTGCGCACCTTGATTGATCTCACGGAAGCGGCCGCCAGAAAGCACCCCAGGGTGATGCTGTACGAAGATGCCCACTGGGCGGATCCCACCAGTCTTGAAGTGCTTGATCTGTTGATCGACCGAATCAAAACCATTCCGCTACTGATCGTACTCACCCATCGCCCCGAGTTTCAGCCCAAGTGGGACAGCCACGGTCATGTTACGGGATTGAACCTATCCAAGCTCACGCGCGCACAATGCGGCGCGATCGTATCCAAACTCACCAATGACAAGACACTGCCGGCTGAGCTGCATGAGCAGATATTGAGCAAGACCGACGGCGTGCCGTTGTATGTGGAGGAACTGACGAAGTCGATTCTGGAATCAGGCGAACTCAAAGCAGTCGGCAATCATTACGACTACGCTGGTGCGGCCCGAAGCGTGATGATCCCGGCCACCTTGAGAGATTCACTGATGGCGCGCTTGGATCGGTTCGCCCCCGTCAAAGAGATCGCCCAGATCGGCGCGGCGATCGGACGAGAATTTAGCTACGAGTTGATTGCGGCGGTGGCGCCGCACGCCAAGACCGGCCTCGACAGCGCCCTAGCGCAATTGATCGAATCGGGACTCGCGTTCCGCCGCGGCACGCCGCCGGAGGCCACCTACACCTTTAAGCATGCGCTCGTTCAAGACGCTGCCTACGACTCCTTGCTCAAAAGCCGAAGGCAAACGCTGCATGCCAAGATCGCGCAAGCAATCGAGCAACACTATCCCGAAACCAAAGACACGGAGCCGCAGGTGCTGGCGCACCACTTGACGGCGGCAGGGCAAGCCGAAGCGGCGATGCCGCTCTGGCAGAGCGCGGGCGGGCTGGCGCTGAAGCGCATGGCACTTACCGAGGCCATCTCCCATCTCAACAAGGGTCTCGAACTGGTCGCCAGCTTGCCTCCCTCATCTAAACGCGATACGAGCGAACTCGAACTGCGCACCCCCCTCGGAACAGCGTGGCTGGCGCTTAAAGGCTGGGCCGCCCCGGAAGTCTGGACCAGCCTTCACTCGGCGCTTGCGTTGGCGAAGTCGCTTAAGCGAAACGACGCGCTGCTGCCCATCCTTTGGGGACTGACGTTCACCGTCCTGACGCAAGGGCGTGTGGCAGAGTCCCTGCCGTGGGTGGAGGAGATGCTAGACACCGCGAAGGCAACCGGCGATGCCGATCTGCTGATCTCGGGGCACACACTTGCCTGCGCCTGCTACTTCTTTATGGGCGATCTCATCAAGACGCTGGAGCATGCGGACATAGTGCTGGACCTCTACGACGGCGAGCGGCATGGTCACCTGGTGGAGATTCTCAACCACGATCCCAAGACGCTGGTTGGTATCTACGCATCGCTCCACACCTGGAGCCTGGGTTATCCGGACCGGGCGGCGCGGATGAGCAACGAGAAGGACGCGCACGCACGCCACCGTGGTCACCCCTTCGATCTCGGCTTGGCGCTGACCTTCGGAGCGGAAGCATTCGATTATCGCTGTGAGCCCGAAGCAATGCGTAAACGCGCCGATGAATGTGCGCGGCTGGGTCGAGAGAACAGCATGCCCGTGCTGTAGGCGCTGCTGGCACCCCTTCGCCATGGCATCGCGCTCATTCGTGAAGGCAGGGCCGCCGAAGGCATCCCGCCTCTGAAAGCGGGGTTGGCATTCTGGGATTCCATTGGTGGCAAGACTTGGAGCCCTTACGCCAATTCAGTGCTTGCCTACGGTATGGCGATGACCGGGGAGGTGGATAATGCGCTGAACCTGATCGACGAACAGGTCGAGCAGGTCGAGCGACCCGGATGGGAAGAGCGCTTTCACTACGCCGAGATCCTGCGCCTCAAAGGCTGGATGCTCTCGCTAAAAGGCGATCTCCAAGGCGCGGAACAGAACTACCTCGCCTCGCTCGACTGGGCGCGCGAGCAGCAGGCGAAGTCCTGGGAACTACGCACCTCGACCAGCCTCGCTCGACTGTGGCAATCACAGGGCAAACGCAAAGAGGCACTCGATCTGCTAAAGCCGGTCTATGACTGGTTCACCGAAGGCTTCGACACCAAAGATTTGATTGAGGCCAAAGCACTGCTTGAGGAATTGGTGTGATG
>JANNMV010000101.1:0-12436 GCA_031398205.1 Pseudomonadota bacterium
CGATTGCACGACCGGCATTTTGCCATCTCCACCGGAGGCGGCAATGGCGCGCGTGGCCGAGGCGGCCGCGGTGAGCGCGGTGAGGTTAATTTCGTCGGAATAGGCGAACGCGGTTTTTTCGCCGCTCACGGCGCGCACGCCAACGCCTTGATCGATGTTAAAGCTGCCGCTCTTCACCTGGCCTTCTTCCAGGCTCCACCCCTCGCTGCGACTGTATTGAAAATACAGATCGGCGTAGTCTATGGAGTGCGTCATGATCTGGCCGAACACGCGGCCGAGCGCGTTGTGATCCAGATCGTACGGGGTGAGAAGATATTGACTGGCGGTATTGAGCAGAGCGGAAGTTTCCATTGAATTCCAAAGTAGGATGAATCGAACAGCTAAGTACTATTATAACCGATGGCCCGCAAGCCAATCCCGATGCGGATCGCAAACAATGCATCGCCAAGAGCCAATATCCATGCGCCTTCCGGCAATCCCTAAATCCTAAATCCTAAATCCTAAATCCTAAATCCTAAATCCTAAATCCTAAATCCTAAATCCGATGAATCGTTCGATGCCCAAGCGCTGGCAAGCTCTTGCGCAGGCTTGCCTGGTAACTCGGATTCATGCCGGCAATCACCATGCCGGAACCGCGCGACAGCCGGTCCATCACCACACCCCAGGGATCGACGATCATGGAATCACCATGGGTCTCGCGACCGGAGCGGTGATAGCCACCTTGCGCCGGGGCGATGACATAAGCCATGTTCTCGATGGCGCGGGCACGAATCAGCGCTTCCCAGTGCGCGCGCCCGGTGGTCTCGGTAAACGCCGACGGCACGGCGATAATGTCCACTTGCTTCATGGCGCGGTACAACTCGGGGAAGCGCAAGTCGTAACAGATTGACAGGCCGAGCTTGCCGAAAGGCGTGTCGACGACGACGATTTTATCGCCCGCCTCGATGGTCTTGGATTCGTTGAATTTCTCTTGCCCCAGGTCCAGGCCGAATAGATGAATCTTGTCGTAGCGCGCGACGCATTTACCCTTGTCATCGTAGAGCAACGAGGTGTTGCGAACTTTGTCGGGAACGCTGGCTTCGAGCGGAATCGAGCCGCCGATAATCCACATTTTGTGGCGCTTTGCGGCGCCACTCAAAAAGTCTTGGATCGGGCCTTTGCCGGGTTTTTCGCGGGCGGCGACCTTGTCCGTATCTTTCAATCCCATTAATGCCCAATGTTCCGGCAGGGCGGCAAGGCTCGCGCCGTGAACGGCCGCCATTTCGATTAATCGTTCCGCCTCGGCAATGTTGCCTTCGACCACCGGCCCAGAGGCCATTTGCAACGCGGCAATGCGGAAAATACCGCGGATCGGTTTGGCTTTGCCGAAGCCGGCGTCTTTACTACTGGGTTTTTTGCTCGTCATGGTTTACTCGTTATCTGCGAATAGTTTTTTTCTCGGCTGGCGACCGCGCAACTTTGGTGGCGATGGGATCGTCCCATTTGCCGGTCACCGCGTACTCGTAAGCAAAAATTTTGTCGAACGGATTCTGTAAAATTTTCTGCAAAATATAGGCGCCGACACCGACAATCGGACCCCCGGCAAGGCCCCCGGCGACGGCGATGGTTTCCGCCAAACTGGGGATGACTTTCACCTTGAGATTCTGCGTCTCCGTGCGCGCATCGGCGGAGCCTTGCATGATCACGCCGGCGGCGGAGCCGCGCATGAAAAAATCGTCCGTCTTGAGTTCGCCCAAGTCCATTTTCACTGTAGCGGAAATATCATCAAAGGTGAATCCATCGCTGAAAATATCGCGAAAATCCAGCGTGATTCGCTTTGGCAAAGCTTGCAAGCTGATGAGCCCGAGCAACTTCCCGACACCGGGTTGGACTTTGAGAAACTGCCCTGACTTAGCGATGAGGGTGAAATTACCGCTCAAGGTTTGCGGATCGAGGGCATGGGGATCGCCGATCCAGGAGACTTGGCCGTTGATTTCCGCGTTGCCGCGCTTCACCGTGCCCGGATAGCCGACATTGCCGAGGAACTGACCCAGATCGCTGACGCGCAGATTGACGTTCAGTGCCGTCTGCGGTTGATCCAGCCAACCTTGCCAAACGCCATCCGCATTGAACACGCCGGCGGGGCTGGAAATTCGCGCGCGTTCAATGCGCCAATCTTGACCCTCTTGTTTGGCCAGAAGCTCCAAGCGGCCGAGCTTACGCTGGCCGATCTGGAATGAATCAGCGGTGATGTCCATCGACGGTAAGCGTCCGGGGTTGCTCGTTGCGGGTCGGGCTTGATTTGGCGCAACGGGATTGGCGGCGGGCAAATGCAACTGGCTAAAACGTGCTGAAATAAAACCCGCGCCGTCGGGCTGCCAAAGCGCGCTGCCGCGCACATCGTTGCCGTCCACGCCGATCAACCATTGGGTCTTCCCCTTCTCGGCCTTAATTTGAAAATCGACAAAGCGGCGATCGAACAGAGTCATATTAGCCGCGGTGATTTCAACGCCGCCGATAGTGAACGCCGACGCGGCTTCACCGTCACTTTTGCTGGCTGCGTCCAGGCGTTTGTTAAGCGCCCGCCAGCCATCGGCATCGAAGTTGTCGATGCGGCCACTCAGCCACAATCCGGCGCGCGCGGGATCCGCTGCCGCGCGCCTGAATGCGATTTCGCCCTGGGGAATGTCGCGCTTGCCGTAGCCCGTTTCGCGCAGCACAAGCTGTGCGTTCAGTTGGTTGCCGAGTTTAATACGCCACAATTCTTGTTTGGCGTCGCGTTGCAAAATATCGACGCGGGATGGCCAAACATCAGCGGCGGATTTTGTCAGCGGTGCGGGCAGAGCAGAGGCGAGGCCGCGCAGATCCGACTCGATCTGGCCAGAATATTTTTTGCCGCGAACTTCAAACTGACCGATCCACGGGCAGGCGCCCGACAACGTGTCAAACATCGGTTGCGGCCAAATCTGTTTAATCATTCGCGGCGTCGCGTTGCCGCTCGCGCGAATGTCCCAGCCATCAACCCCCCGTCTTACGACATGAATGTCGATCGGCTCGCCATACAACTTAGCTTGGGCATCGATGCCGATTTCATTCTTGTTATCTTTAATTTTAATCGTCGTTTTCCAGTCCGCGGTCTTGGAAAAGTCCTTTAGGATCGCCAGTTGCAGTTGTTTTTCCACCGTGGCGGTTTCGATATTGCCGCCGCCTGTGATCGTGGTTGCACCATCGGGGCCGGTGCTGATATCGAACTGCGCCGGCGTCCCAAGTACGTTGGTTTTGGCGCTGGCCTTCAATTGCCCGCCTTTCTCGCGTACCGTGACAGTGCCGTTCCATGCGGCGTCGCTGGTGACATAATTCATCGCATCGGCATCGAAGTGTTGTTTCATGCCCGCAAGCGCCGCATTGCCGCTGCCATCAATGCGAATAGCGCCATCCTTTTCGTTGCTGATCTGCATTGTGGCGGGCCCACCCAGAAGCGTTCCCCTGGCGCCGATTTTTATGGCGGTCTGAGCGCCGTGAACTTGGATAATTCCGGACCAATCACCGGTTCCGCTGAAATACTTCAGCGCTGGATTCTTGTATTGCTTAACCAGCCCTTGTGCGCTGGCCACGCCACGGGTGTTGATGGTGAGCTTGTGATCCTTGTCAGTTGCAAACGACGCCTGCGCCGGGCCACCCAAGGTTTCGCCCCGTAGTTGTTTAGCGTCGATACCACGCTCGGTGAAAGCCAGATGGCCGTTGATTTTTTCCAGATCGGGAATGGTTTCCTGCCGGTCGGTAACCTTTGCATTCAGGAATTCCCAGTCACCGATGACTCGGGTGTCTTGCAAACGCGCAAGCGGGATTGAGACCTGTAGATCGAGTTTACTGTTGCCGTTACCGACGAAGCGATCGGTGACGTGATCAATGAATTCTTTGACCCAACTTTCAGCAATAAAACGCAGACCATCTTGCACGCTGGTGTCGGCACGCAGTTCGAGGGCAACAATCGGATCATGGTGTGCCAAATCGGCGACGCGAATGCGCGCTGCGTTGATCTTGCTCTGAAATACGCGTCCGCTGTGGCCGATGACATCCATGGTCATGCCACGAAAGATCAGCTTCGCGGAAATATCTTCGACGCTTGGCCAATCCGGCACATAGCGAACCACGCCGTCGTGGGCATCGGCGATGAATTCGAACACGCCGCCCTTGTCGTCGATAAACGGAAAGTCGTACAGATTGCCCTTGAGTTGGAACGAGCCGCTCTCGGATTTCCCGGCGAGTAAAGAAACCTTGAGCCAGTCGCGAACCTGATCGGGAACCACGCGCGGAACGTAACGCCACAGGCCGCGCGCATCGCCGCGCAGAAGAGTACCGCTCAGATCGGTCCAGCCGGGTGTGCCGGCAACGGATTTATAGCGTCCGGTTACCGTCATTGCCGCGTCGTTATTGGCGACCGCAGCGCTGTTGATCCTAAGATCTACGCCATCCTTGGTTGTTATCCAAGTGGCCTGGCCGGTCAACGTATCAAACTTCAGATCTTCGACAAATATCGTCGGCGCCTTGACTATCAGAGCCTTGCTGTCCAGTGCCAATCCGCCCCCGATTTGGTTCGCGTCGATGCTGCCACTCATTCCCGAAAACCCGGGAACGCCGTCGTGCGGCGCGATGGTAAGGTCTTGGAACTGACCTTTTAACTGGTATTGAGTTAGCCGCGCATCGGTTCGCGTCCAGCCGATGACGAAGTTATTTAGGCGCCCAGAAGGCGCAAACTTACGCAATTGTTCGTTCATATCGGCGGGGAAGGGGACGCTGCGCAAAACCACAAGCAGCCCGGTCAAATCGATTTGCTTGATGTTGATCTTGCCGCGCTCGGGACTTTTTGCATCGCCGGGATGAAAAATAATTTTTGCGTTTCCCGGCCGCCACGATTGTTTCGCGCCGCGAAGGGTAATCGCGAGATTATCGGTGGTGACTTCAAATCCTGGCGCAAGGTCTTTAAGCCCCACCGTGCCGGTCACTTCGGTTAATTCCAACGGCGCAACGGACGAATTAAACTGCGCTTGAACATTTTTGAGATCAAGGACAGTGCTGGCGCCGATGTGTCCACGACCGTCGCCGGTAAAGGTAAGCTTAACGCCACCCGAACCCTGGCGCAGTTCTTCGGGAATAGGGATGAAACGGCGTAGCGTTGCCAGATCGACGTTCTGCAATTCCGCTTGAACGCTGCCGCGCCAATTGCGCAACTGGCCGAAGGTTGCGCCACGAACGCTGCCGCTGATGGCGATGGGATCTGCTATCTCGCTCGACGGCCGCGCGGCCAAGCCAAAGTTATGTTGATTGCCGCGATTCTCAAGTCGAAAACCAACTTCGCTCAACAACAACGCCTGGTCGCTAACCATGGCATCTTGCCAGGCAAAAGTCCCATTATTGATGACCACGTTGCGTTGCTGCAACAACCAATCGGCGAGCCCGGCATCCTCCGATGGGTCGCCCTGCGGCAGTTCGATGCCGGCCAGAAATAGTTTGCCGCTTTTATCGCGGCGCATCGCCAAAGTAGGCTGATCGATCTCGAGGCGGTAGAATTCAATCGAACCGTACAGCAATGACCACCAGGACAACACGCCATGGATGCGATCGAGCTTGACTGCGGGGTGATTATTAGCGTCTAACACCGTCACCTTTTTGAATTCCAGGGTCGGACGCAGCCCTTCCCACGATCCTTGCACCGCTTCGATGGTGATCGGTGTATCAACGGTGCGGGAAATAAGCGCGGCGATCTTATCGCGATAGTCGCTGGCGTGAGGGACGTACCAATAACGCAACGCTAAGCCGACCGCCAACAGGCCGATGACGACTAAGATTGATAAGGATAACGCAATGCGCCAGATCCAACGGCGACTCAAACCAGGCATATTTTCGTGAGAAATTTTGTAAAATGATAACAGGTTATGCGCACAACCCTTATAACGATCCCGCCTTGATTCGGACTACGTTTCTTTACCCTAATGGCTGATTTTCCGCCGATCGTCGAGCGCATGCGGTCGCTCAGCCACTTCGCTCGCCGAATTAGCGGCGACGATCCCGGCGCCGTCGGCACACTTTTCGGCGTCTGGGATCGGGCGTTTTCGCGCGCCGAAATGCAGCATTTCATTCAAGCGGAATTGGCACAAAAGCCTGCCGACCTGAAGGCGGTGCTGCGCCGCCTGCGCCAGCGGGTTTGGCTGCGTGTCGCCGGCCGCGATTTATCGGGATGGGGGAAACTGCCAGAAGTCATGGCAACCATGACCGATCTCGCGGAGGTGACCATCGCCGCAGCGCAATCTCACGCGCAGCAAGAGTTGGTCGATCGCTATGGCACTCCGATCGGCGCCGAAACGGGCTTGCCGCAACAATTGATCGTCGTGGCAATGGGTAAGCTGGGTGGCGCCGAGCTGAATGTTTCATCCGATGTCGATCTGATCTTTGTCTATCCGGAAGAGGGCGAAACCAACGGCGCGCGGGTGGTGAGCAACCATGAGTTCTTTAGCTACGTCGGTAAACAAATCATCGCCGCGCTCGCCGATGTCACCGCCGATGGATTCGTATTCCGTGTCGATATGCGCTTGCGGCCCTATGGAGAAAGCGGCGCATTGACCATCAGCTTTGCGGCGCTGGAGGCGTATTTCATCACCCAGGGCCGCCCGTGGGAGCGCTATGCTTGGATCAAGGCACGGCCCGTTACCGGCGTTTGCCATGATGAACTGGCCGCACTGGTCAAACCGTTCGTGTTTCGGCGTTATTTGGATTACGGCGCGGTGGCGCAGTTGCGCGAGTTGCATCGACAGATTCGCAGCGAGGTGACGCGACGCGACCGCGTCGACGATATCAAGCTCGGGCCGGGGGGCATTCGCGAAATCGAATTCCTGGTGCAAGTATTCCAGCTTATTCGCGGTGGCCGCGAACCGCGTTTGCAAGGGCGTTCGACCCTGGCCACGCTCGCGCAACTGACCGAACTCAAGCTCTTGCCCCTTGAAAATTGCACCGCCCTCAGCGCGAGCTATGTGTTCCTGCGTAACCTGGAGCACCGCCTGCAATATCTTGACGATGCGCAAACGCAAACGTTGCCGACGAATCCCGACGATCAAATGCGCGTCGCCCAATCCCTAGACCTAGGCAACTATGACCAGGTATTGGCCGTGTTGCAGCAACATCGCGACTGCGTTACGCAGCAATTCGATGCCATCTTTGCGATCGATCCGGCGGACGATAACGGCCAGGCAGCACTATTGTGGCGAGGGGTCTTCGGTGCGGCGGAATCCGCGGATATGCTGCAGCGCATGGGGTTCGGCGATGGCGCTCGAATTCAGGAGCGCCTTGCGGCAACGCGCCGCAGCAGCCGGTATCAACAGCTCCCCGAATTTAGCCGGTCGCGTTTCGATGCCCTGGTGCCCGCGCTTCTCGAGATGTCCGGTACGCTGCCGCACGCAGATGAAACACTCATGCGAACTTTGGAATTGCTCGAAGCCGTTAGCCGCCGCGAAACCTATCTCGCGCTTCTGCTTGAAAACCGCAATGCGCTGAAGAAAGTATTGGAATTAGCCAGCGCTAGCGGATGGGCGCTGAAATACTTGGCGCAACATCCGATTCTGCTCGATGAATTGCTCGATCATCGCGAACTCGGCGCGGCGCCCGATTGGCCGACGTTGGCAGGCGCGTTAAAACGGGAAATTCAGCAACAGGATGGCGACACGGAGAAACAGTGGGATTTGTTGCGGCATTTCAAACAGGCCCAGGTGTTCGGCTTAATAGCCCAAGATATCGCCGGACAATTGTTACTGGAAACGCTTTCCGATCACCTCAGCGATTTGGCTGATTGCCTCTTGGACATCGCGCTCGGGGCGGCGTGGCGGGGATTGAAAACCAAGCATCGCGATTTGCCGCAATTCAGCATTATCGCTTACGGTAAGTTGGGCGGTAAGGAGCTTGGTTACGGCTCGGATCTCGACATTATTTTTTTGTATGACGACACCCATGCCGAGGCTGCGGAAAATTACGCCCGTCTGGGGCAGCGGCTGAATTCCTGGCTGACCACGTACACCGCGTCTGGCGTGTTGTACGAAACGGATTTGCGCTTGCGGCCGGACGGCGCCAGCGGATTGCTGGTCAGCAGTGTGCAGGCGTTCACCGAGTATCAAACAACCCAGGCCTGGTTGTGGGAACATCAAGCGCTTACCCGTGCCCGCTTCTGCGCTGGAGATAGGCGGATTGGCGCGGCCTTCGAAACAATTCGGTTCGATGTATTGCGGCGCGAACGCGATCTAAGCGCGCTACGACAAGAAGTCGTTGCCATGCGCGACAAGATGCGGCAAGGGCACTCGATTCCGGCCGACGTATTCGATATCAAGCACGGCGAGGGCGGTCTGATCGATATTGAGTTTATCGTGCAATATCTTGTGCTGGGCTACGCCCATCGGCATGAGGAATTGACCGCCAACGTCGGCAATATCGCATTGCTCGCGCGTTGTGGGTCGCTGGGGATTATCGCGTCGGAATTGGCGAGCCAAGTCGCCGACTCCTACAGAGAATTACGGCGACTGCAACATCGCGCCTGGTTAGACGAGCAAACCGATGCGCGCGTGGCGCCTGAGCTTATCGTTTCTTATGTCGGGCCGGTTAAGCAATTGTGGCAACATTTGTTGAGGAATCCTGCGTCGAACGCGGGCTTGGGCTTATAATGCTGGAAATTTATTCAAGCGAAAAACTATTCAATGAAAAACTTATTTCTGTTTACTTTCCTGATCGGATTTGCAAGTCATTCCGCGCTTGCTTACGACACCGGTTCGATGACTTGCGAGGACATCGGACAGTATGCGGCGGGTGTGATGAGTAGTCGCGAAAAAGGTGAAACGAAGGACGAAGCCATGGCAACCGTGGCGAGTCAACAGCAATGGCCCGGCGAAGTGGAGAAGAGCAACCTTGATGCCATTGTCAAAATGATCCATGGTCGCGTTGGCGATCAATTGGCGGACGCGAAGGCGGCCTACAGCGTGATCAAACGCGATTGCGATATTAGTCAGCGGCGGCGCCAACCAGCGCAGTAAATCAAACGGAGAAAGCAATGAGAGGTAATCCGGTTAAGGCCAAACTTGCGCGGGGAGAGCACGCATTCGGCTCGATGTTTTTAGAATTTTTCTCGCCGGGCGTACCGCAAATCGCGAAGAACGCCGGCGCGGAATTCATCTTGTTTGACATGGAACATGCGGGAACCGATATCGGTTTGATGAAACAAATGTTCGCTCTGTGTCGCGGGCTGGATTTGGTGCCGATGGTGCGGGTGCCGACCACGCAATATCACTTCATCGCACGTATGCTCGACTTGGGCGCCATGGGCATTATGGTGCCGATGGTGGAGAGCAAAGAACAGGCGCAGATGATTGTCTCCTGCACCCGTTATCCGCCACTGGGTTACCGCGGCGCGGCGTTCGGCGTGGCCCAGGACGATTACCAAGGCGGCGACGTAAAGGGGAAAATTGCCGCAATCCACGAGCGGACTTTCGTGATATGCCAGATCGAGACCGCCAAAGGTTTGAAGAATGTGGAAGCCATCGCCAAGGTCGATGGTGTGGATTGTTTGTGGCTCGGTCATTTCGATCTGACTAATTTCATGGGCATTCCGGCTGAATTTACTCATCCAAAATACCTCGCGGCGGTAAAGAGAATTATTGCCGCCGCGCGCAAATACAAACGCGCCGCCGGCTTCATGGCGGCAGACGAAAAATGGGCGCGCGAATACGTGGAACATGGCTTCAATATTATTGCGACGGGCTTGGACAGCGGCTTACTGCAGAACGCCATGGCGAAGCTGATCGGCGGCATGCGCGAGCAAGCCGCCGCGGGCAAGAAATCGGCGAAGAAAGGTAAATGATCATGGCGAGCCAGAAATTTCGCGTTGGAATCACCCGTGACGCATTGCGCGACGACGGCAAGACAGTATTTGACGCGGCCGCGCTGCGGGTTCTTGACGATCCGTTGATCGAATGGGAGTTCATTCCCGAAAACGTCAAGGAATTGACCGCTGCGCACGCGGCGACCTACGACGCTTTGTGCGTGCTGTCGCCGCGCACGACGGCCGCGACCCTGGCCGGTCCGAATCGGCGTTTAAAAATTATCGCGCGTTTGGGCGTCGGTTACGACAATGTCGATGTGCCTGCTTGTACCGCCAATGGTGTCATTTTAGCGATCACCCCGGACGGCGTGCGACGTCCGGTCGCAACCAGCATCCTCACCTTTCTATTGGCGTTGTCGCATAAATTGTTTTTGAAAGACCGTATCACCCGCGCCGGTCGTTGGAACGAAACCAAGTTTCACATGGGTGAAGGCTTGGTCGGCAAGACCGTCGGATCCATCGGCATGGGCAATATCGGCGGCGAATTGTTTCGCTTGCTCGCGCCGCTAAATATGAATCTGATCGCCTGTGATCCGGCCAAGACGCAGGCGGACGCCGATAAGCTCGGTGTAAAGTTAGTCGATATGGATACGCTGTTACGCGAAGCGGATTTCGTCTGCGTGAACTGCTTCTTGAGTGAGCAAACCCGTGGATTGATTGGTGAACGTGAATTAAGTCTGATGAAGCGCAGCGCGTATTTAATCAACACCGCGCGTGGGCCGATCGTCAATGAAGCGGCGCTTTACAAAGCGTTGACCGACAAACGCATTGCCGGCGCGGCGTTGGATGTGTTCGATCAAGAGCCGGCCTCCGCTGAGAATCCATTGTTCAAGCTCGATAACATCATCGTCACGCCCCATTCGATTTGCTGGACCGACGAATGCTTTCGCAGCAATGCAGAAGGCGCGTTTCGCGCGACGGTTGCCGTGGCCAAGGGCGAGGTGCCGACGTATGTGGTCAACACCGCGGTGTTACACCATCCGGACGTCACCGCCCGACTCAAAAGCTAGTCGCTCGTGATGCATATCCATCTCGATCCCGTCGGTGGTGTCGCGGGAGACATGTTCATTGCGGCGCTGCTGCATGCGTTTCCTCATTTGGAAGCACCGATGATTGCCGCGATTCGCGCCGCCGGATTGCCTAAAGACATTGATGTGCAGATCCAACCCTTCCAAGATTTTGCCCTCACCGGGCTACGCTTCTTGGTCGATGAACCGCCACCCGCGGCGAACCGATCCGTCAGCCATGACCATCGCGCCTTCGCCGACATATTGGCCGCATTAACGTCAAGCGCGCTTGATCGCAACGTGCGCGACCGTGCGATCGACATGTATACACGGCTGGCGGAAGTGGAGGGGCAAATCCACGGCGTGGCGACGCAGGACGTGAGTTTTCATGAATTAGGCGGTTGGGATTCCATCGCCGATATGGTCGGCGCCGCGTTTTTGATTGAGTCGTGCGGCGCGGCCTCGTGGTCCATCGGCTCATTGCCGAAGGGCTCGGGAATGGTGAAAACCGCCCACGGTCCGTTGCCGGTGCCGAGCCCCGCGACCGCTCGGTTATTGGAAGGTTTTGCCTGGCACGACGATGGTCGTCCGGGGGAGCGCGTCACACCGACCGGCGCGGCGATCGTGCGCCATTTGAATTGCGCCGGCACGTTGCCGCCCGGTGGCCAGCGCTTGAGCGCATCCGGCTACGGTTTCGGCACGCGCCGCTTTATGGGCATGAGTAACACGTTGCGCGTGATGGTGTTTGACGACCGGCAGATTTCCGGCTTCGCGCGGGAGGAGATCGCTGTAATCATGTTCGAATTGGATGATCAGACGGCGGAAGATATCGCCCTCGCGATTGGCCATTTGCGCGAAATGGAGGGTGTGATGGACGTGCTGCAAATGCCTGCCTATGGTAAGAAAGGTCGGCTCATGACGCATCTGCAATTGCTCTGCGCACCGCGAGCGCTGGAGGACGTGCTGGCCGCCTGTTTTGGGCAAACCGGAACGCTCGGCATTCGCTATCACCTCGCGCAACGCGCTATTTTGCCGCGCGAAGAGATTGCGGTCGCGCTGGACGATGCGACATTGCGCGTAAAGGTGGCGCAACGACCGGGCGACCGCATCACCGCGAAGCTGGAGTCCGATGATCTGTGCGGGGCGCGCGCTGCAACGCAGGCGCAACGGGAGCGTATGCGTCACGAAGCCGAACGCTTGGCGCTGGTGAAGAAGACCAACCAAAAATGAGTGAATTCAACCTAGACCACGAGCGCGAAGCGCGCCTCGGATTTGACGAAGCCATATTTTGTGCTGGCAAACACACCGCGCAGATCGAGGCGATTCTCGGCCAGGCGCCGCAGCATCGCGATCGGTTTTTATTGACGCGTTTGACGCCGGAAAAATGGGCTGCGCTGGCGGCCGCTGTGCGTCAGCGCATCGACTACGATCCGATCTCGCAGACGGGAATTTTCGGTGCGTCCAAGCCAATTGAAAATCCCGCGCGCATCGCGCTATTAACCGCGGGGACATCGGACGTTCCCATTTCACGCGAGGC
>JANNMV010000122.1:0-2608 GCA_031398205.1 Pseudomonadota bacterium
CAGCATCTTCAGCACTTGCGGCACGCCGCCGGCTTTGTGCAAATCGGTCATGACGTATTTGCCGGAGGGTTTCAAATCGCACAATACCGGCGATTTTTGGCGCACGCGCTCGAAATCGTCGATGGTCCATTCCACTTCCGCCGCATCGGCGATGGCGAGAAAATGCAACACGCCGTTAGTCGAGCCGCCGGTCGCCATAATCAACGTCACGGCGTTCTCGATGGATTTGCGCGTAATGATGTCGCGCGGGCGAAGATTTTTCTTGATCGCTTCGATCAATACTCTTGCGGATTCCGCTGCGCTGTCGGCTTTCTCTTGATCGGGCGCCGCCATGCTGGAAGAGCCCATCAGGCTCATGCCCAGCGCTTCAAAAGACGATGACATGGTGTTCGCCGTGTACATGCCGCCGCAGGCCCCGGCGGTGGGGCAGGCGTTTTTCTCCACACCTTCAAAATCTTCTTTGCTCATCTTGCCGGCGCCGTACGCGCCGACTGCTTCAAACGCGCTAGCGATGGTCAGAGCCGTACCTTTCCAGTTGCCCGGCTTGATCGTGCCGCCATAGACGTAAATCGCCGGCACGTTCATGCGCGCGATCGCCATCATGCCGCCCGGCATATTTTTATCGCAGGCGCCGATCACCAATGCGCCGTCCATCATCTGACCGTTGACCGATGTCTCGATCGCATCGGCAATCACTTCGCGCGATACCAGCGAGTATTTCATGCCTTCCGTGCCCATGCCGATGCCGTCGGTGACGGTCGGTACGCCAAAGGTCTGCGGCATGCCGCCGGCGACTTTCACCGCGTCAAACGCGCGATCAACCAAGGGCTGAATGCCCATGTTGCACGGATTCATATTCGAATGACCGTTAGCAATGCCGATCAGCGGCTTGTCGAAATCGCCATCCTGAAAGCCCGTGGCGCGGAGCATCGAGCGATTAGGGGAGCGGGATACGCCGCCGGTGATTAATTTACTGCGCCAGTTGTAGGCCATCGTGCTCTCTTTTAAAAAGGGGTTTACGTATAATGTTCCAATTTTACCGCAAACCCCGCATCGCGCTTGCTTAAGGAAAAACAATAATGCTCGTTCATCCGCAATTCGATCCCATTGCCATTGCGCTGGGCCCCGTGGCGATTCGCTGGTATGGCCTGATGTACGTGCTTGGATTTCTCGGCATCATGCTGCTGGGCCGCCATCGTATTCGCACACAGCCGTGGCTGAATTGGACTCTGCGGGAGCTAGACGATCTGATTTTCTACGGTGTGCTCGGCACCATACTCGGCGGGCGTCTTGGCTATATTCTGTTTTATAAACTTGATTATTATTTGGCCCATCCGCTAGAAATTTTTTACGTTTGGCAAGGCGGCATGAGCTTTCACGGTGGCTTTCTAGGCGTGATCTTTGCGATGCTTTTGTTCGCTCGCCATCACCACAAACATTGGTTCGCCGTAACCGATTTCGTCGCGACACTTACGCCGCCGGGATTGATGTTCGGCCGCATCGGCAATTTCATCAATCAGGAACTGCCGGGACGGGAGACGACGGTTGCGTGGGGCATGCAGTTCCCGGCCGTCGATAACGTCGTCCGCCATCCCTCGCAACTGTACCAAGCGGCCGGCGAAGGATTATTGCTGTTTATCATACTGTGGATTTTTACCAACAAATCCCGCCCACTCGGCGCGGCGTCCGGCGTTTTTTTAATCGGTTATGGCATCTTGCGCTTTCTCGCCGAATTCACCCGGGAGCCAGACGATTTTCTTGGCCTACTCGCGCTCAATTTCACCATGGGGCAATGGCTCTCGATGCCGATGATGGTCGGCGGTCTCGTTATGTTGGCGTGGGCTTATCGAAAAATATCGGCGCCGTCGAAACCTATAAGTAAATAATTGGCCATTGTTTCCGCCGCCCAATCGGCATAGAATTTAATCTTAGGGGATGTAGCTCAGCTGGGAGAGCGCCGCGTTCGCAATGCGGAGGTCGGGAGTTCGATCCTCCTCGTCTCCACCAAAAACTAATTTCAAGGCATCGCATAACCCGCGTAACGGCGGGTTTTTTTGTTGCTTTTTTCACCCCCAACATAATCATCGCGCGTCTTGCAAACGATGTTTTCCGTGGCCAGACAGGCGATCGGATTGCCAAGCCCAACAACGCGCGGCGCGCCATGTTGCAGCTATGGGCGGTCTATCTCAACGTACTCGCCAAAGGTGGCCACGTCATTGCATCCCGAATGAATACGATTGATCCGCTACGAATCGATTAACGAGCGATACGGAGACTTTCCCGCCCCAAATGGCGCTGCCATCAGTATACTGAGCGTCCTTCCGCGAGTAGCATCAATACAAGGGCTGCCACCAGTCGGGCCGCCCGGTAATTCGACCGTTCCAGCGCACTCGTGGTCATCGCGTTCGGAATGATCCGTTCGCTCACCTTGCATTCCAGGAGAAACCCCATGGCACTATCCATGTATCAGGCATCGGTACCGGTTTTTATCAAAACGCTTGGCAATCTGTCCGCCATTTTCGACAAAGCTGCCGCCTATGCCGCAGCGAAGAAGGTCGATCACGCCGTGCTACTCGGCTATCGCATTGCACCCGATATGCTGGCCATG
>JANNMV010000130.1:0-3748 GCA_031398205.1 Pseudomonadota bacterium
TGACCGGGGAGGTGGATAATGCGCTGAATCTGATCGACGAACAAATCGCCCAGGTCGAACGCCCCGGCTGGGAAGAGCGCGCTCACTACGCCGAGATCCTGCGCCTCAAAGGCTGGATGCTCTCGCTAAAAGGCGATCTCCAAGGCGCGGAACAGAACTACCTCGCCTCACTCGACTGGGCGCGCGAGCAGCAGGCAAAATCGTGGGAATTACGCACCTCGACCAGCCTCGCCCGGCTGTGGCAATCGCAAGGCAAGGGCAAAGAGGCGCTCGATCTGCTAAAGCCGGTATACGATTGGTTCACCGAAGGCTTCGATACGAAAGATTTGATCGAGGCCAAAGCGCTGCTTGAGGAACTGACGCCATGATTGCTGGAGACCGAACGCAGCGCAACGTGAAGAAAAGTTCAATTCCCGAACGCACACCAAGCTGTCATTCCCGCGAAAGCGGGAATCCATGGGGCTTGTGCCTGTGCGCAGAACGTTTGTATTTCAAGGTTAGCTTTCTAGCCGCCGCCAAATGGATTCCCCCTTTCGCGGGAATGACAAGTGGAGGGGGTTGTCGTTCCCGCCCCCGACTAAAGCATTCGAGGGCAGGCTACAGCGGGAATCCATGGGGCACGTCCCAACGCGTCGAGCTTGCAAATCGGACGGACGGTTATCCCGCGAATGCCCAATGGATTCCCGCTTTCGCGGGAATGAGGGGCTGGCCTCGGGCCACAAGAAGGATGGGTCGGGTCACACTGTCCGCGGATAAGCCCGCAAAGGCAGTGGTCCAATTCCAGCCCCTATCTATGGGGCTCTGGCCCGAGGCCAGTGGCTAGCCTACCGGGTGGCTTACCGGGTGGCCTAGGGCCAGGGCCAGGGCCAGGGCCAGGGCCAGGGCTACCCCGTCAGGGCATGCATTGCCAGGCGCTAGGCTGGATGCGGCTCCCGGCAAAGCGACTAACAAGTGTGGATCAAGCAAAGTGGATCCACCGTCCATCAATTCCGGAGGCTTGAATGCATAACACTTTGATCGACTCGACGGTCTTTACAGCAAAACGCCGGAATAGGTGCGCTACGTTAAATGGATGGGCAAGCGCCGTACCCGGTAGCGAAATTCTTGCACCAGAATCAATGCACCATCGCGCAAATCACTTTCGGTTTGCGCTAACACCGTGAGAAGATTTGTGTTGACCGAATCGGCGGTTTCATCATCGAGACGAAAGATGATGGTACTAGGCTTGTCGTTAAGTCCGAGGGCGAGCAGATCGCCGAAATCCAGATCGAACGTTAGGACGATTCGATTTTGGCTTCGAGCGAGTTCGAGTATCTCGGAATCCTTGGCGCGTTGCATCCCAATATCGCGAACGTGTACGACATCGTGCCCGTGCTCACGCAAAAACTCGACGGTACGCGGCGACATACCCGCGTCCGCGACGAAGTTCATTTCGACTGTGTATGAAACTCGACGACGCGATCATCCGCAGCGAGTGCGGCGTAACGCAGTGCCTGGCCGATATCCTGTCTCTCAAGATCGGGATAGTCGGCGAGAACTTCATCGGGCGTCATGCCGTTGCCGATCAAATTCACAATATGCGCCACGGAAATACGTAAGCCGCGAATGGCGGCGCGTCCACCGAGTACATTTTGATCAAACGTTATGCGGTCGAGCATGCGAGTTTGTGAGAAAGTTGATATGAAATTATACCGCAGCATAGCGATAGCACCGCTATTTCGGAGACAAAGCCGATGAACGACGTACGCAACTGGCTGGAAAGTTTGGGCTTAACGCAATACGTTGACGCGTTTGAGTCGAATGATGTTGATCTGGACGTGCTGCCCAGCCTGAACGAAGACGACCTAGAAAAGCTAGGCGTGTCCCTCGGTCACCGCAAGAAAATGTTAAAGGCGTTGGCTGAATTGGGCGGAGGCGCGTCCGATGCCGTGTCTAGCGCAAGGAGGGCTCCTCCCGCCATTACCGCGCCCGAGAATTCCTCGCCCGTTGTCGATGCCACCCCCGCCGGCGAACGCCGCCAGCTAACGGTGATGTTTTGTGACTTGGTGGGTTCAACAGCGTTAAGCGAAAAACTCGACCCCGAAGAACTGCGTAGTTTGCTGCACAACTACCGCACCGTCTGCGCTGAAGTGATTACGCGTTACGAAGGCTTCGTCGCTCGCTACGTCGGTGATGGGATTTTGACTTACTTCGGTTGGCCCAAAGCCCATGAAGAAGATGCCGAGCGGGCGCTGCGCGCGGCACTAGAGATTGTTCAAGCGGTGAAGGCTGCTTCCTCTACTGAGCCGCTGTCGGTACGCATCGGCATCGCCACCGGTCCGGTGGTCGTCGGTG
Source organism: Pseudomonadota bacterium (assembly GCA_031398205.1). GTDB lineage: Bacteria > Pseudomonadota > Gammaproteobacteria > Burkholderiales > JALYOK01 > JALYOK01. Next base: position 2,335 of record JANNMV010000130.1, read on the forward strand.
AACAAGCCGGTGTCGGCGATCAGTCGATGTTGGCAGTAGGAAGCACGCCAAATCTTGCTGCGCGGTTGCAGGGATTAGCCGCTGCCGATCAAATCGTGATTGCGACGTCCACCCGGCGCTTGGTCCGCAACGCCTTTGAGCTCTCTGACCTGGGCGACCATGAACTGAAGGGGATTGCCGAACCGGTGCACGCTTGGCGGGTGATGGCGGTGAGTGCCGCAGCGAGCCGCTTTGAGGCAAGCCATGGGGCTCAGGTTACGCCCTTAGTGGGGCGCGAACTAGAGATTGGACTGCTACTCGACCGCTGGCAGCAGGCGCAGGAAGGCGAAGGCCAAGTTGTGCTGTTGTCCGGAGAGCCGGGTATCGGCAAGAGCCGTATCCTGAGTGTGCTACACGAGCGGTTGGCGGATCAAGGCGTGGGCACGCTGCGCTTCCAATGTTCCCCCTATCACGTCAACAGTGCGCTCTATCCGACCATCGACAACTGGGAGCGGGCGGTGAAGTTCGGGCGCGACGAGTCGCCTGAGTCGAAGCTCGACAAGCTCGAAGCGCTGATGGTGGGCCACTACGGCTTGCCGTTCAGCGATGTCCGCTTCGTCGCCGCGATGCTCTCAATCGCCTGCGAGGCACGCTACGGGGCGATCTCGAGTACGCCGCAAAAGCACAAGGATGAGACCTTACGTGTCCTGGGGGACATCGTAGAAGCGGCGGCGCGCCGCCAACCAACCGTCATGCTGTACGAGGACCTACACAGGGCCGATCCCACGACGTTGGAAACGCTCGACTTGTTGGTCGATCGGGTCAGAACCATCCCGCTGCTGATCGTGCTCACCCACCGCCCCGAGTTCCATTCGAAGTGGGGAAGTCACGGTCATGTCGCCGCGCTGAACCTATCCAAGCTCACGCGAGCGCAAAGCAGCGCGATTGTATCGAAGCTCACAAACGGCAAGGCATTGCCCGCTGAGCTGCTGGAGCAGATTCTCGCCAAGACCGATGGCGTGCCGCTATACGTGGAGGAACTCACCAAGGGCATTCTCGAATCCGGCGAACTGCAAGACGCGGGTGATCACTACGACTATGTCGGCGTTGCCCGCAGCGTCACCATTCCGGCCACCTTACGAGATTCGCTGATGGCGCGCTTGGATCGATCACTGGCAGCGAAGGAGATCGCGCAGATCGGCGCGGCGATTGGGCGGGAGTTCAGTTATGCATTGATAGCGGCCGTGGCACCCCACTCCAAGACGGACCGCAACAGTGCACTAAACCAGTTGACCGAATCGGGGCTGGCGTTACGGCGCGGTACCCCGCCCGAGGCCACCTACACCTTCAAACATGCGCTGGTTCAAGACGCCGCCTACGACTCGCTGCTCAAGAGCCGTAGACAAACCTTGCATGCCAAGATCGCCCAGGTGAT
>JANNMV010000185.1:0-2729 GCA_031398205.1 Pseudomonadota bacterium
TATTGCGCAAAAAACCTTGGTTAGATGTTCTTCGCGCTCATTTCTTTGGCAATGTAATCCGCCTGACGGATCGCCAAGGCGACGATGGTGAGCGTTGGGTTTTCCGCTGCACTGGTGGTGAACTGGCTGCCGTCGGACACGAACAAGTTTTTGATGTCGTGGCTTTGACCGAACTTGTTGACCACGCCGTCTTTCGCGTTCGCGCTTTGCCGTGCCGTGCCCATGTTGTGGGTGGAGGGGAACGGGCCGCGGGCGATGACCTTGCGCGCACCGGCCGCTTCGTAAATGGCGCGGCCACGTTGCTTGGCGTGTTCGCGCATGGCGGCGTCGTTCGGGTGATCTACGTAATGGGTCACGGAAACCGGCATGCCGTATTGATCCTTCAGCGTCGGATGCAGGGTGACGCGGTTGGTTTCCTGCGGCATGTCCTCGCCCACCAGCCACATGCCGGCGGCATTGCGATAGTTCTCGACCTCGCCGGCGTATTCGCGGCCCCACGCGCCGGGGCGCAGGAAATTCGCATAGCCGGGCATGCCGAAGGCCGGGATCGTTTCGATTTCGTAACCGCCGGCAAAACCTCGCTTCGGGTCGTGGATCGATTCGTCTTCCACCAGGCCGGCCATTTGCGTGCCGCGATGCATGTTCACTTCGCCGGGCATGATGGCGTAAATGGTCGCTGTCATGTGCGCCATGTAGTTCTTGCCGACTTGGCCGGAGCTATTGGACATGCCGTCTTTGAACATATTGCTGGCGGAGTTGAGCAAGAGACGCGGTGTTTCGATGGTGTTGCCGGCAACGGCGACAATGCGCGCTTTCTGGCGTTGTTTGGCGCCGGATTTGTCGACGTAAACGACGCCGGTGACTTGGCCTTTGTCGTTGTGTTCGATTTGCACGACCATGGCATCGGCACGTAGTTCGAAATTGTCGGTTGCTTCAGCGGCGGGAATTTCCGTGTACAGCGTCGACCACTTGGCGCCGATCGGGCAACCCATCATGCAAAAGCCGGTTTGCTGGCAGCCGGGGCGGCCGTCATAAGGCTCGGAATTGATGGACATGTTGCCCGTATGGATTTGTTTGTAGCCCAACTTCTTGGCGCCGTATTCCATCACCAGGTAGTTGTTGTTTCCCGGCAGGCGCGGCATGCCACTGGCTTGGGTGCCAACGGTGCCCATTTTCTTTTCGGCTTTACTGTAGTAGTCGACCATTTCGCCATGGTTGGTCGGCCAATCCAGCAAGTTGGCGCCGGCGATTTTGCCGTAAGTTGTTGCGGCTTTCCACTCATGCTCTTGGAAGCGAATCGACGCGCCGGCCCAATGTACTGTGGTGCCGCCAACCGTTTTACAAATCCACGCCGGTAATCCGGCGGGCAGTTGGCCGGTGCCGATGCGCGTATCAAGCCAGGAAAGCTTGCCGAACATCTCGCCCGCATCGTTTTTGAGGTCTTCCAGCTTCAAGCGTGAGCCCGCTTCCAGGCACACCACCTTGACACCTTTTTGCGCAAGCTCGTTTGCGAGCGTGCCGCCACCGGCGCCGGAGCCGATGACAACGACCACGGAGCCGTCATTTTGATCGAATTTTGCCATGCTGTTTTCTCCTCTTAGGACTTCGGCAGCCAGTTGATGTCGTTGAAGCCACGATTGATGTAGCCACCTTTTTCCGTGGACGAACCTTCAAAGCCCAGGATCTTCCAGATTTCCTGATTGCCATACAGGCCGCCGACCGTTTCGCCGTACACCATGCCGAAGAAATCGGCCTTGGTTTTTTCCACGCTCTGGGCAATGCTGGTGCGCGAATGTTCATCCATGTTGGCAAACTTGCCGCCGTAGGAATCCAGCGCTTGCACGCCTGCCTGAACCGAGGCTTTCGTCTTGGCATCGGCGGCTGCTTTGGCGTCAATAGAATTGACGATGTTCATGTAATAGCTGTCACCGAGGAAATCGTGGGGGAAGAGGGTGCGAGCCATCATCAGCAGGGACTGCGCTTCGTGGGCGGACAGCGCCTTAAGCGGGCCTGCCGCGACTGGCGCGGTCGCCGCGATACCGACTCCCAGAATCATGGAGGCAACAGCGGTTTGTTTTAAGAAATCACGACGGGCGTTACTGTCGTGGGATTGATCATGATCGTGGTCGTGATCATGATGATCGGCATGCAGATCACTCATGGTTCCTCCTATCAGTTTGTTGGGTCAATCTTTACCTTAGCCCCTGTTGCAGTGCAACAGATTAAGCGGGCTGGTTGGTGATGTTATTAGAGCAGAATCCAGCGCCGTTCACAATTCATTCGCGGCGCCAAAATAAACTATTTTCGCGCGCTAACGCAGGCAGTGGCATCAAAATGAGCATGCATGGAGAGGCAATGTCCGCGCGGCTTCTGGCGCACGCACTGCCGTGAGCCAGTATCCAGCGGCTGGCCTAGGGCCATGCGGTGTCTGGCGTGGTGTGTTACAGAAGCAGCAGCGGCAAGAACAACAGGAGCGGCCAGTAGTTGCGCGGAACGTCGAGCTGTTGTGTGCGGCCGTAGGGCGCCACGAAACCGTCCTGATCGATCACACCTACGCGCACGAAATAACGTCCTGCGCCGGGGCTTTTCAGCGCGAGGTGATTTTCCGCCAGCATTGCCTCGTGCACGGTCGAATGGAAGCCTTCGTCGCGCGCAACTTGGACGCGAAATTTTTGACCGGGCAACGGTTCCGACCACTTGAAGTTAATTTCGCCTTTTTCAAACGTCGG
>JANNMV010000204.1:0-18051 GCA_031398205.1 Pseudomonadota bacterium
CCGGAGCGGGAAAGAATTGTCGCGGCCCTACGCAAACATAAATGGCAAATCCTTGCCACCGCCCGCACGCTTGGCATGGCGCGCGCAACGATCTACCGGAAGATGGCGAAATACAAAATCGTATCGCCAAATAAAACAGAAAGTTAATCTCGCGAGCGGCGGCCCCATGAGTGCTTTTAAGGGATGCTACTTTTCGTCCTTGGAAATATAACACCTCATATAACAATAAATAGGAAATATCCTGCTGCATGCAAATTGCCGTTCATGGAGTACGCTCATAGTTGCCGCAACCGACGGTATTTAGCATGTGTCGAGCAAACCCGTATTCAGCGGCATGCCCGTTCATCAATTTCACAATCTGGAGGAAAAATGGCCAAGCATCAAACAACGGACAAAACAACAGACGTATCGCGCCGCAAATTCTTAGGTGCGGGCACCGCGGTCGCCGCCACATTCGGCGCCATCACACTGAATGCGTCGGAAGCCCAGGCACAAACGTTCGATCTTGAATACGACGTCGTCGTCTGCGGCGGTGGTGGCGCCGGTTTACCGACGGCGCTGTTCTCGCGCTGGCTGGGCAACAAGGTACTCGTTTTGGAGAAGGCCGCGACGCTGGGCGGCACGTCGTTCAAAGCCGCCTACTGGTATTGGGTGCCGAACAATGCCGCCATGCAAAAAGCCGGCATTGCGGATTCCAAGGAACACTTTCTCAAATATGTTGCCCGCTTAAGCCAACCGCAAAGCTTCGATCCTAACCATCCGCGCTTGGGACTTTCGGAATGGGAATACTCGATGTGCGAAGCGATTTACGACAGTTCATCGGTCGGCGCCGAACTGCTGTCGGAAAAAGGCGCCCTGCCCTATCGCCACGTCGCACCGGTGCCGGATTATTTTGCGGAGTTAGAAACCATCGGCGCAACCGGACGCGTGCTGTTTCCAAAGGACGGCGCGCCCTCCATGTCCGACGGCGGACAAGTCGCCACACGCACCCTGTCGCAAGCGTGCAAGCGCGACGGCGTGGACATCAAGACCAGCCAGCGCGTACAAAAAATCATCATGAACGAAAAGGGCGAAGCCATCGGCGTCGAGGCGCAAGGCCCGACCGGCAAGATGATAAAAGTCAAAGCGCGCAAAGCCGTGATGTTCTGCACCGGCGGTTTCACCCACGATGTGGAACTGCGCAAAAATTTCCTCTCGATTCCGGCCTACGGCGGCTGCGCGGCGATGACGAACGAAGGCGACTTCGTTCGCATCTCCAGCACCCTCGGCGTGCAATTGCGTAACATGAACTACGCGTGGATGTGTCCGATCTCGTTTGAAAAAGCCATCGCCAAAGACCCGTCGCTGATAGGTTGTTTTTCCGTCGCCGGCGATTCCATGATTTTCGTCGACAAGACTGGCAAGCGCGTCATTAACGAAAAGCTCCACTACAACGAATTGGCGCAGAAATTTTTCGAGTGGGACGGCGCGAATGCGACCTTCCCGAATTTGATCCTGACATCGATTTGGGATCAGCGCGCGCAGGACAATTCCGCCAGCCACGAATACGGTCGCCTGATCGTACCGTCCGGCACCGATGACAAACACGTGATTAGGGGCGCGACATTGGAAGAGTTAGCGCAAAACATCGAAGTGCGCTTCCAGAAATACGCCGGCCATACGGGCGGAATGAAGACTTCCACCGACTTTCTCGCCAACTTAAAAGCGACGATTGCCCGCTTTAACGAATTCGCCAAAGCAGGCAAGGATCCGGACTTCCACCGTGGCGAGCGCGGCGTCGATTTTCTGTTCAACGGTAACGTCAAGGACGAGCCGGGCCGGAAAAATGTGACCATGTGGCCGATCAGCGATCAAGGGCCGTACTACGCGGCATTCGTCACCGGCGGCACGCTCGACACCAAGGGCGGACCGAAGACTAACCCAGAAGGCCAAGTGCTTAACATCGCCGACAAACCGATCCCGGGATTATATGGCGTGGGCAACTGCGTGGCGTCCGCGTCGGGTCGCGCCTATTGGGCCGGCGGCAGTACGCTCGGGCCAATCATTGGCTTCGCTCACCGCGCAGCGAATCAGGCAAATAAGGAGCCAGGTAGAGGCTAGCGCTGAGGAACTAGGGTCGGGCCAGCGAGCCCACCCTAATCCATTCTCACCATACCCGCGTTCCGGCGCATTTGATTTTGGGAGGAACTGAACGATGTTTTTAAGTTTCAAAAAAAATTTAGCGGCGATAACCATGCTCGGTTTGGTATCGCCCCTGTGGGCTGCCGACGGTCTCGCCGCTGCGCGCCAATTGACGGTCACGCAATGCAGTCAATGTCACACCTTCGATAAAGGCGAAAAACATGGGCAAGGGCCCAATCTATTCGCACTGATCGGTCGCGAAGCGGCTGCCGTGCCCGGTTTCGTTTTCTCGCCGGGAATCAAGGAGGCGCTTCAAGGCAAGGTTTGGGATACGGACTTGCTCGATAAGTGGCTGACGGACACCATCGCCCTCGCGCCTAAAGCGCAGATGATTTATTTCCAAGATGATCCCGACGTGCGCGCCATGCTGATTCAGTTTCTGGCGTCGCAACGCTAATGCATGTTGGCGCGTTATCTGATCAAGCCCCGAAACACGGCTTCGCCTGAACCCTGAAATGGTCCAAGCGGATTTACCGATTCTTCAACTTCACGAATCACCGGCTGGCCGCTCCATAATTTGTAGACAACAAAATCGTTGTTTAGCAAGACCAGGGCACTGAAACGCCAACCGGAGATTTCCGTCCTGCGGCGAAAGTTTAAAAAATCGAGCCAAAAATTGCCCGATCGTTTTCGGTGCAGTCGCTTGAGGTCGATCTCATAGACCTGACACAGTTCCTGCGCCGATACGCACTCAACAATACCTCGATTAAGTTTCATCGAGTCGATGGTGGTCGACGGGATCAGGCGCCGGATGACATCGGCGTAGGTCAGAATCGTAACCGCCGGATTCGAAAAAGGGTCATAGCCCATTTGCACCATATCGCCGGTGCGGGTCTGGTAGGGAACGATCCGCTCAAAAGTGGCGCGGGCGGAATCAAAACTGTCCCATCGATCTTTCACCGCGGTATCGGACTTGGGCAGTAAGGCGCTGCACGCACTTAGCAAACCCAGCAGTAGGGCGATGACGATTTTTTTCATTTGGCGGCGTTGACTTCATTGTTGATTCCACTACTTAACCATAGCACTTATAAACGTCTTCCGCCCATGCGACAAAGTTTGGCTGATCAAGTTCTGAAACTATTCACCTCGGCTTCCATCGCCTCTCCAATACTGCGCTCAGTGGATTCATCGCGAAATACCAGCACTGGTATATGGCAATGAGTCAACACCTTTTGCGTTTCACTACCTAGCAATAGTCCGGCCAATCCCCGCCTGCCATGTGACGCCATGAAGATCAGATCGCAGCCTTGTTCTGTTGCCGCATTGATGATGGCACGGTAAGGAGAACCAGTCACACTGAATCCCGTGGTGCACGAAACACCCGCTTCCTTCGCCTTGGACTCGATCACGGCGAGATACTTCCACGCCTCGTCGTCGGCGAGGCCACGGAATTTTTCGGACGAATATAGCTCGACGCCATAAATAGGTGTGTAATCGGGCGCCGCATGAAATCCATACACTGCGGCGTTGATTGACTTGGCGAAGGAAACGGCTTGGCCAATCGCCAGATCGGACAGTTCGGAACCATCGCTTGGAACTAAGATTTTCTTAAACATGTGATCTCCTAAGCCGAAGTAATTGTTTTGAGGGCGTGACACCACTTAGACAACGCTATCGCCCAGGCACTGATTTCGCCACACTACCGGCGATCGGGCGCCTCATCCTTGACCCAAGTCAAAGAAAACCCGATTACGACGCTACCGTGTCAATCGACACCGGGCAACGGGCGGCGCTGGCGCAACAAATTCAGGATTGGCAACGGCCCCTGGAGTTTGCCGATCGCGCCTGGACGGTTATTCGCTATATCAAATCCCGGCCGCTGCTAGTTGCGTTGCCGTTAGGTTTGCTCGCGTTTCGCCGTCGACGCCTAATGCTGCGATGGTTCAATCGCGGCTGGCTGGTTAAAGCAATACTTCAAAAACTATTTATCCGCTAAGACCAACATCCGCGGAAGAAAGTGACTATCCATGTATGGCTTCAGTATTAGCTTGCATCTCCCGTTCGACACCGCCGTGGACAAGGTAACGGAGGCGCTCAAAGGGGGAGGTTTTGGTGTAATGACCGACATCGACGTGAAGGCGACACTGAAAGCGAAGTTGAATGCCGATATACCGCGTTACCGCATCCTCGGCGCATGCAATCCACCGCTGGCCTATCGCGCCATCGAGGCGGATCCAGAAATCGGCTTACTCCTACCCTGCAATGTTGTTGTTCGTGAGGGGCCGGGCGCCGTCGTTACGGTTTCGTTTATGGATCCGGTGGCGGTACTTGAACTGGTGGACAACGAGGACGTGCGCGTCGTTGGCCAGGAAGTGCGTGCCAAACTTGAACGGGTTCGGGATAGTCTCATTGAACAAACAAGCACGTAGGCTGTTCGTGCACCGCAGCGCTCAGCTAGCCTAGCGTCACTGGTGGCAGCCGTTGTATTGATGCTTATTGCCAACCGATTGCTTTACCTTGTTGCCAACACGGCATTGCGGACAATCCCTAACGCGTTGTTCCTTGAGAGATTTTAGTTTGCAGCGTGTCTATCCATTTTGCCGGAGCCAGGCTCCATGTCCCTGGCCCGTTGCAGGGCAGAATCGGCTTCCTGGGTGCGCCCAAGCCCAGTGTATGCTTTACTCATCGCGATCCACGGCTCGCCGCGCTGGACATCCTTCACGACGGAATGTTTCGCCAATTTTAACAACCCGCGCCAGTCTTTTTTCGCCTCTAGCGCCGAGACCTGCAAAAAAAACGGCTGCTCGCGCAACTCTTTTTCCCAAAAAGCGCGCCCGCTCACGGTGGGTGATTGGGCTGGGGAGTCTTCGTCGATGAGTTTCAGTACCCACTCGATTGGCGATACAAAGTGAAAGTCCCCGCCGGACGCGGCTTTGAACGTCAGGATGCCGAGCAATCGGCCTTTCGCATCGAACAGCCCGCCGCCGCTCGCCCCCGGTTCGAAATAGGCTGACGTTTGTATCACGCGCGAACCGTAGGCCTCGTGCAAGCCTTTGACACGGCCGGCACTGAAAGTAAATTGCTCGCCGCCAGGGTAGCCGGCGGCAAAAACCGGTTGGCCTAGAACCAGTTCCTGAGCCGAGCCAAAGCGCACGGTAGGTACGTCCAAATCGGGTGCGGCCACAATGCACAAATCTCGTTCTACGTCTTGCGCGGCGAGCCGGCCGTACGAAATCCGCCCCTGGGAGATGAGCTTGATTTCGCTGGCGTTGCGTACGACGTGGCAATTGGTGATCAATTTGCCGGGCGCGACCACTATGCCGGAACCATAGACGATCGAGCTTTGTCGCAGCGCCACGACTTTGATCACGCTTAAACGAGCTTCTTCCTGCGCTGCATGGGAAGCGGTGGTGCCCAACATCAAGCTGATGAGAAGAATGAGCAGTGTGGCCAGTGACACCGCGGCTGCATGGCGGAACTGGGTATCTTGATTCAAGCTGCGCGCTATCGCGCGCGGATCGGTATTAAACGTATCGCGGTCGACGGGGGTTAGCCGCATTGTTTTTCTCCAAATGAAACGATCGATGAAACCCACGATAAACACTCTTGCACCCGTACATCGTCAGCCAGCCCCGATTCTTCTGTGCGGGAACGGCCCGCGACCAGCTTGGCCACAGCGTCGAAAAGCTGCTCCGATTCGTTGAATTTGTTGAAGACGTGGGTTGCGCCGCGATGAATAGCTTGTTTGCGGTACTCGGCGTCCACGCGATTGCTGAACACAATCGCTGTGCAACGAGGATGGACTTGATTGAGGTGATGTAAAACCTCCAGTCCATTGCCGCTCTTCAATCCGATATCCAGTATGACGATGTCGGGACGAATCCGGTCAATGCCGCGGATTGCGTCTTGAGCAGCCTCGAATTCGCCGCGCACGATCAGGCCGGGGATTTCACTCAGCATGTTTTTGACGCCTTCACGCAGCGCGACAGAATCTTCCACGAGAACAATTTTGGCTAGATTACAACTCACGATTTAATCATCCCTTCTCTGCGACTCCGTGTGAACCAACCCAGGCTGAGTTAGTAGATGAGATGATGGCAAAGAAACGGCGTTCGCATAATCGGCGAAAGCCGAATTTGCTGTGAGGGAACTAGGACGGCAGATTGGGATTTCCCCTGCGGTGTTAGGGGTTCCCCTACACGCGCAATCTAGGGAAGCGCAGATTTATTCCGATTTCGTCGCGATACCGCGTTGCTCACAAAAAATATCGTCTTACATATCAAACATATACTGCGTCGATATTTTTTGTTCGCGCCTTGTCTGGCTTAGAACTCGGAATAAATCCGCGCTTCCCTAGGGCAAGCGTGACATTGCACCTAAAGAAACCAGTAGGAGCCTAGTCGAGCAACCCTTTTTCCAGTACATAACGAGTCAGGCCGGCGTTGTTTTCCAGACCTAATTTTTGCAGGATGCGGGCACGGTGCGTGGTTACGGTTTTTGGGCTGATGTGCAATTCATCGGCGATCGCCACCAGGCTGTTGCCGCACGCGATGCGCTTTAGGATTGTGAATTCTTTCCCCGATAGTGTTTCGTGCGGGGACGGGTTTTCCTCGCCGCCCAGACTTCGGGCGAACCGCTCCGCGAGCGCAGCGCTAATGTATTTGCCACCGGCGGCGACGCGGCGAATCGCGGCAAGCAAGAGCTCCGGCGCGCTCTCCTTGTTTAAGAAACCATCGGCGCCGCTCTTGAGCGCTTGCAACGCGAATTGATCTTCCCGGAAGGCGCTCAGGATGAGCACCGCCATGCGCGGCTGTTTACTCTTTGCCAACTTGAGCAACTCCCAGCCCGATTCCCCGGATAGCGAAAGATCGAGTACCAACACATCGAACGGGCACACGCCAACCAAGGTGCGCGCCTCGGCGGCAGAAGCGGCTTCACCGGCCACTACCATGTCCGCTTGATCGTTGAGGAGGGATTTTAAACCGGCGCGAACGATGGCATGATCGTCGACGATCAGGATTTGAGTCTTGTGAGACACGCCTTGCACGTGCGCCGTCCGCATATCTCTCGCTGAAATTAGTTGTTGCCGTTACATGTAATTGTACGCTCTGTCGCCCTAACCAAACGGTGAAACCCGGTGAACCTTGTACTCGACGTTGGCCCGATCGCGGCTCGATGACGACACGGGCACGGGGACGACAATCGTCACCATCGTTCCGTGGCCCGGCGCACTGCTAATTGCAACATGGCCACCGAGTTGCTCCGCGCGCTCTTGGATGCTCAGCAACCCATAATGACCAGGCGCCGCTTGCGACGATTCGGCGAATCCGCAGCCATCATCCGCTACCGTGAGTCGAACCTCGTCGGCGGACTTTATCAACCGTACCGCAACCTCCGTCGCCTGGGCGTGCTTAACGACATTGGTCAGACACTCCTGCAGCATGCGGTATAGGCTGGTCTGATAGCTTTCTGGCAGATTCTCAAATTCCCCTTCAGTGGTGAAGTCGATGCAGACACCGCTCGCTTCTTCAATCTCGTGCGCCAGTATTTTGGCCGCTACGCCAACGCCGAAATCGTCCAGAGCCAACGGGCGAAGATCGGCGATGATGCGGCGTATTGAAGTACCCGTGTTATCGAGAATATCGCCCATCTGCCGGACAATGCCAGTGAGGGCATCGTCGTCGCTCCAGCGTCTCAGGATACGGCTCACATGCACGCGTAACACCGTCAGATCTTGACCCATCTGGTCGTGCAGAGCGTAGGCAATGCGTTTTTGCTCCGCTTCGATGTCCGCCCGTAACTTTGCGCTCATCGAGCGCAGCGTTTCGTTTTGGCGGCGAAGCTCGTCCGCAACCCGCGAGGAGATGTCGCTCGCCAAGACAAACACGCCTTGCACGCCTGCGGCTCCGATATCCGGAACGAAACTGGTCTGTACGTGGCGTTTCTCTTTGCCGATCGCATGGTTTTCGAAAGTGACGGTCTCGCCACGGAGCGCGCGTTCGAACGGTTCTTTGGCTCGCTGGTGGGCCTCGGCGCCGAGCAATTCCCTCATGGTCAGGCCGATCACCTGCTCGCGGGGTTTCCCGAACCAGTGCTCGTAGGTCTGGTTGACCAATAAATAACGCTCGCTTCGATCAATATAACTGATGAGCGCGGGCGAAGCATCGATGAGCGTCCGCAGCCTTTGCTCACTCTGCACAAGCGCCCGCTGGCCCGCCGCAAGGCGGTCGCGATCGGTACGCGCCTCGAACAACGCCAACACCACGTCGGCGAGTCGCCGCAAACTCTCGATCTGGCCGGAAGACAACTCACGCGGGACACGATCGATTACACAAAGCGTTCCTACGCCGTGACCGCGCCGATTGATGAGCGGCATGCCGGCATAGAATCTTATCCAGGGCTCGCGCGACACCAACGGGTTGTCGGTAAAGCGCGAATCGTTGAGCGCGTCGACGATGATAAAGGGTTCCGCTTGCAGGATCGCATGGGCGCAAAACGCCACGTCGCGGGGAGTTTGACCGACTCCAGGCAGGCCGTGACTCGACTTGAACCACTGGCGATCCTGATCCACCAAACTGATCAGCGAAATGGGCGCACCGGCCAACTGCGCGGCCACTGCCGTAATCCCATCAAATACAGTTTCCGGTGGAGTGTCGAGTAAACGATACTCGGCCAGGGAGTGCAGCCGGGCGGTCTCGTTATGAGGGCGACGTGCAGTTTGCATGTTTTCAGATGCTGCGAGGGTAGTTTTTGTCTTCCGTTCTCGTTGCAACCGGGGAATCGGTTTGCGTTAGCGAACACCGGGCACATTTCTCCACCGTGCTCGCTGGCCACGTCCCACCGCCCAGCCACAGAGTAGACCAATGCTGTCTCGCTACTTAACGGGCGCTACGACCTCGGGCGGCCATCACCCGAGGCCCCCTTAGCCCGGCGGTGTTTCTGACACTCCGGCGCTCATACTTGACTCCTGTCCAGCGCGCTAGTCAGTCCGCGCTGCGGTTATCCGCACACCAATCACGACATCCCCACAGCACGAAAATGCATCGACACCCTTTAACGTTTAAACGCTGGATGCAGTGGGTTGTTGCTATCTACGTAGGACGGCGAACTAGCGGCGCCGACGCCGACCCAACCTGTGTCGCTTTGCGAAACACCATAGGTAGGACGCAACGGGTTGTTGTCCACATACGCTACGTTGTCGGAGACGATGGGGTCAAACTTCAAATAGCAAATGCCAAGTTGCCGAGCATCGCGCTCGGATATACCCGGATGCGGTTGATGTTCTTTCATGATTTGCATACCCGCCTGCGCGGATGGAATCGCGGCGAGCGAAGTCGCCAACGCTGCTGCTACAACTAGACTGATTTTCTTCGCGTTCATTTTGTGACCTCCGATACGAGGGACACGGACCTAAACATCGCTCCGTGCTTGCGATTCGCCACATAAGCCACCCAGAAACGCGTTAGCCGAGAGCGGATTAGGAAGCGTACATTGGTAAAATAGCACGTGGACACCGACAGGAAAGTGACACGCCGATTACATTTCTGCAATGCAGGCGGTACGAGAAAGCGGAATCGCACCACCAGCACCGAGACAGCATTAGCTACCGTGATTTGAAGCGTGCGTGGGTTGTCCGTTGCGGTGTTCAAGCACGTAGCCCACACCTCTCACGGTATGGATGAGCTTCGTTTCAAAGGGGTCGTCGACTTTTGCGCGGAGCCGCCGCACCGTCACTTCCACGAGATTGGTGTCGCTATCGAAGTTTATATCCCACACTTGTTCGGTGATCGTGGTGTGCGACAACGCCTTGCCGCAATGACGCAGCAGCAGTAACAATAAACCAAACTCTTTGGGCGTCAGGTGGATACGCTCGCCATTGCGAACGACTCTATGGCCGACAGCATCGACCTCCAAGTCGGCGACATGAAACGTCTCCGGTTCCAATCCATTGCCGCGGCGCACGAGGGCACGGGCGCGGGCTAAGAACTCGGAATAGGCAAAGGGTTTTTCCAGACAGTCGTCGGCGCCCAACTCTAGGCCCTCGACGCGCTCGGCGACACTGCCGGGCTCGGTGAAAACCAAGATCGGCGTATGTTTCGCTTTGCGTAGGTCGGTCAGGACACGCCAGCCGGTGAGCCCCAGCGTCGATCGATCCAAAACAAGCAGATCGTATTCGCCCGTGACTCCTAGGTGTACGCCGTCCATCGCGTTGTCAACCACATCGACGACAAAACCGCTTTCGGTTAAGCCATGCAATAGATACTCGCCTAACCGCATTTCAGGTTCGATAATTAGCACGCGCATAAGTGCCGGCCCCCCCGTCCAGTGACACGCTGATATATTAGGTATTGATTTCATTGAAATCATCACAACCCTCATGTCAGTAACCGTGTTGCTTTCAGTAAGCAACCCGGTAACCTAGCGGGGCGAGCCGGCAACTTGCTCCCGAGTCGCCTCGCTTAAGATTATACCCATGACGTTCAAGCGCCGTCCGTTTTGCAGCATCTTGCGCCTTGCAACGGCGGTCAGCGCGAACTGACCATGGCCAAACATTAGCAGGATTTCCACATTAAATCCCTACTTGGTCAAGTAGGATCTGCCCGACGCGTTTCATTACCCACATCGCCGGCATCAAGGGTTCTTGGCCGGGCAATGCGATCGCGTACAAATACAGTACCGCAAAGCTGCCTTCCCCAAGCAGTGCCCGGGCGACTATCAGCGAGAGGTGGATTACATCCGGCAGTGCGGCTAACGCTACGATCGCGCCGATGGTTCGGTTGTCGATCAATTTCGCACGATGCGCCACAGCGGCGCCGGCGCCGACCCAAAGCGCATGTGATCGGGTGTTCATCCTCTCTAGCGCTTGAGAAATACCCAAGGTTGAGTTTTGGCGGCCAGTCTCACCAGGTTCAATAAGCCTTACGCGATGCGCGAGCCGATGCTCGAGGCATAATCTGTAATGGAGTCATCAAACTTTGAAACCTCGCAAACGCAGCGCGTTCGAAACCACTGACACGGAACTCAGGCTCATGGCAAGCGCAGCGAAAATTGGGGACATCAGCCAACCCAGGACTGGGTAAATGACACCGGCCGCAATCGGGATGCCAAGCGCGTTATAGATCAAAGCGAAACCCAGATTTTCCCGCATATTGCGCACCGTTAGGCAGCGCAAATTTGGCGGCTGCGTTATTCAAAAGTAGCCGAATTATTCTCCCCACCACGACTCATGCCCCCGGCGTTCCGGTATCTTTAAGCCCACGGCTCAACTCCACTCTAGCCGCACTCGCAAGCGCTTGATACTTAGTTCGGAATGCATTGAGGGTCTCTTCCTCAAGCTCCTCCAAATCAAGAAGGGCGTTATGCGCACCTTTAGTTGCGCGGATCAGTTCATCGAGCCTCACTTGAATTGCTTCGGTGTCTCGATTCTGCGTGTTCTGAATCAGAAAAACCACTAGGAGCGTGATGATGGTGGTGCCGGTGTTGATGACCAACTGCCAGGTGTCGACTTGTCTGTCGACTCGGATCACGGCGGGAACGCCTACTCGATTTCAAACACCTCACCCAAATACGCGGCTTAGAATTCAATGAGTTTGACCGGTTGCGTTGAAACATCACCAAACGCATACTTGTGCCGTTATACGAGGAGCAAACATGACGCGACGTTTTGATTCCATCATCATCGGTAGCGGCCAAGCCGGACCGCCCCTTGCCGCGCGACTTACCGGGGCAAATCTGAGCGTTGCCTTCATCGAGCGAGAACACTTCGGCGGCACCTGCGTGAATGACGGCTGCATACCTACCAAGACGTTGATCGCGAGCGCTCATGCGGCCTTCGTTGCACGGCGGCACGCAGACTTTGGCGTGACCATAGGCGGTCCAATCGGGGTGGACATGAAGGCGGTCAAAGCGCGCAAGGACGCTATCGTGCAAGCATCGGTCAACGGTGTCGCCCAGTTGGTGCAAGACATGCCCGGTCTCAGCGTGTTTTGGGGACATGCCCGTTTCAACGGGCCGCACCAAATTACGGTCAACGGCGAAACAATCGAAGCCGAAAAGATTTTCATCAACGTTGGCGGCAGACCCGTGATTCCAGACTGGCCCGCATTACGCGATATTCCCTATCTCACCAACAGCAGCATCATGAATGTGGACTATTTGCCCGAGCACTTGATTGTGATCGGTGGCAGTTATATTGGCCTCGAGTTTGCGCAAATGTATCGCCGCTTTGGGAGCCGCGTTACGCTGGTAGAACAAGGACCACGCCTCATTGCCCGGGAGGATGAAGATGTTTCAGAGGCGATCCAGGATATTCTTACGCGCGAGGGGATCGAGCTGCGTCTCGGCGCCAAGTGCATCGGTGTCGAGAAACGTGAGGGCGGTGTTGCCGTGACCGCCGACTGCGCGAGCGGCGCGCCGGATATTTTCGGCAGCCACGTGCTGTTAGCGATAGGTCGCCGTCCAAACACCGATGATCTTGGTTTGACTGCGGCCGGCATCGCCACTGACGAGCGTGGCTATATCCGGGTCGATGAACAATTGCGCACCAATGTGCCGGGGGTCTGGGCGCTAGGCGATGTGAATGGCCGTGGCGCCTTCACCCATACATCTTGGAACGATTACGAGATTGTAGCGGGGAATTTGTTGGACAATGATCCGCGCCGGGTCAGCGATCGAATCGCCGCCTATGCGTTATTCATCGATCCGCCGCTCGGCCGCGTGGGCATGAGTGAACGTGAGGTACGCGCGTCAGGGCGTAACGCACTGATCGGAAAAATGCCCATGACCCGAGTCGGTCGCGCCAAGGAACGCGGCGAAACGCTGGGTTTCATGAAGGTCATTGTTGACGCCGAAACAAAACGCATCATCGGTGCAGCACTGCTCGGATTAAACGGCGATGAGCTGGTGCATTCGTTGCTCGACTTAATGTATGCCGATGCGCCGTATACGGTAATTTCCCGCGCGATGCATATTCATCCCACAGTGAGCGAACTCATCCCGACACTGCTTCAGCATCTCAAGCCCTTGCGATAGATGCCTGGAGAGGCAAGCAGGGAGCGGCTCCCAGGCCGACCTCTGTTAAGCTTTCGGGCCTGAGTGCGAAAAAATAAAACGCATACGCAATCCCGTTTCGGATGCGCTATCGCTCAAGTCGATTTTTATGCCGTGGGCATCGGCGATACGCTTGACGATGGCCAAGCCCAAACCGCTGCCGGCACCCGCGCTGCCCTCGCGTCGATAGAAGCGGTCGAACACGCGTTGGCGTTCGGCTTCGGGAATCCCCGGCCCGGTGTCGCTGATCTCCAGAACCGCCGTTGTATTTTCTTGCGCCAGCACCACGTTGATGGCGCCCATTTCCGGCGTGTAGCGCACCGCGTTGTCGATCACATTGCCAATCATTATTCGCAAGGTACTGACATCCCCGCGCACCTCAATCGTTTCTGCGGCGCTCACCTGTAGTTCGATACGCTTTGCCCGCGCAAGCGGCGCATTCTCGGCGATCACGTCGCTAACCAGCGCGGTGAGATTGAGCCCAGCGTGCGGTGTTTCGTCAGCGTCCGCTTCCTGCCGCGCCAGCGTCAACAACTGTTGCACCAAATGGGTCGCGCGCTTCAGCCCCTGTTTCAAATGAGCGAAGGCATGGTTGCGTTCGCCGTCGGTAGTGGCGCGCTCCGCTAATTGCGCTTGCAATTGCAGCGCGGTGAGCGGGGTGCGCAATTCATGCGCGGCATCGGCAACGAAATCGCGCTGCGTTTGCATGGCCAGATCGAGGCGTCGCAACAAATCGTTCAGCGCCGTGGCGAGGGGCTTGAGTTCGCTCGGCAGATTCGTCGGCGGAATGGGTTGCAGCGTATTCGCGTCGCTTGCGCGGACCGCGGCAGCCAACTGTTCGAGTGGATGCAAGCCGCGCCCAACGATGTACCAAATCAGAATGCCGAGCGCCAACAGCAACAGCAGCGCGGGCATCATCGTGCTGAGCGCGAGCTGGGTGGCCAGTTGTGTGCGAATGTCGCTGGGCTGCGAGACCTGAACCAGCAAGTCATTTAGCTTCATGCTGAAGACGCGCCATTCACCCTCATCGGTCCGCACGTTTTGATAACCGGGATCGGTACGCGGCGGCAGCGCTTTGTGCGGATGTGATAGATAATGTTTTTCGCCACTATCGGACCACACTTGAATGACGAAGTCATAGTCGATCTCCTCCTCCAGCGTACCCATGAGGTCGGGCTGATCCGGAACGTGATCTTGCAGGGTCAAGGCGATCTGCTTGAGGTGATAATCGAACAGATGGTTCGCCTCCAGCCGCGCGCGGTAATAAATGCTCAGCCCGGCGATCGCGATCGCGACCAGTACCGCCAACAGCAGCCAGAGCAGCAATCGCTGCCGAATCGACATTAGGCTTTGTCCACCACGTAACCGACGCCGCGCACGTTGCGAATCAGTTCACTCCCGAGTTTTTTGCGCAGATTGTGAATATGAACCTCCACCGCGTTGCTTTCGATTTCCTCGTCCCACCCGTATAAGTGTTGTTCCAATTGGACACGGGAAAGGACTGCGCCGGGCCGGTCGATCAGGGCGTGTAGAATCGCGAATTCCTTAGCCGACAGCGCAATTTCCTTGGCGCCTAAAAAAACCTGGTGGGTGGCGGGATTGATGGTGAGATCGCCGCAGCGCAACTCGGTTTCAATGCGGCCGCTCTGACGCCGCAGCAGCGCGCGAATACGCGCCGCGAGTTCGTCCAGATCGAACGGTTTGACCAGATAGTCATCGGCCCCAGCGTCGAGGCCTTGGACGCGATCGGCGACGGCGTCGCGAGCCGTTAGCACCAAAACAGGAATCGGATTGCGCTGAGAGCGTAAATTTTTTAACACCTCGAGTCCACCTTTCTTCGGCAAACCCAAATCGAGGAGTAGCAGCGCGTAGGGTTCGTTGCTCAGCGCAAGTTCGGCCGCTTTGCCGTCTTGCACCCAATCGATGACGAAGCCGTCTTGGCGTAAGCCCAGGCGAACGCTTTCGCCGATCATCGTATCGTCTTCAACCAATAGGAGGCGCATGCCAAAGTGCCGGCGAGGGATTAGGATTGAAGAAGTTTAAACTAAGGCACTCACGACGGGACGCCATTAAGCGGTGAAGCGGCTCAACACCGATTTTAACGGTCGGCGGAAATATCGGGAAATGCAACGGTTAACCCGGCGCCGCACTTCCCGATAACACTCAGTTACGACGCGTGAGCAGCTTTCTTCTTGGCGTGGTGCTTAATACGCTTCTTAGTAACGACGGCTTTTTTCGCGTCCGCAGCTGCGGGTGCGGCAGCCGTTTCAACAGTGGGTTTGGCGTCGGTTGCTGCCTGGGCAAAACCTGCGGCAAACAGCGTGGCGATAATAGCGGAAATGGTCAGTGCACGAGCGTAAATCATTTAGAAGTTTCCTAGAGAGTTGTATTTCGAGAATCTCGGCCCAGTGTTGGCTTGAACCTTAAGGCAAATGGTAAAGAACATCGCTTAAATGATACTTAAGAACACGACAAATGAATCGATGTCGCATCGCATTTCTGTAGATAAACGGCGCTGGCATCGATCCGCTTGATCCGAAGTCGCCCACCCTTCAGTTTCTCTTAAGTTTACCGCCCTAAGATACCTTCAGCGTGTGGATGTCGTCTCGCCCCAATGATCAAAGGCTCATGCGTCGCATATTTAGATAGACTTAACCTAACTGGAGAACCCGAATGTTGAAAAAAATGCTACTCGCAATAACAATAGTTTTTGCCTTCACCAATTTCGCTTTTGCCGCGGTTGAAGCGAATACCGCCGACAAGGCGGCGCTGGACAGCATCAAGTCCATCGGCGAAAAGACCGCCGACGCCATCATTGCCGAGCGAACCAAGAACGGTAAATTCAAGGATTGGAACGACTTCATTCATCGCGTCAAAGGTGTTGGCCCGGGCAATGCGGCAAAAATGTCCGGCGCCGGATTGACCGTGAATAGCGCAGCCCTCGCGAATGCGCCCGCTGCCAGCGCGTCGGAAAAGAAAATACCTAAGGCTACACAACCGGCTACCGCGCCCGCTGCCGCTGTCGCGACGGACAAGAAAACTGTCGCCGTTGAGCCCGTCGCCACGCCAAAAATGGATGAGAAAAAGAAAGAAAAGAAGTAATCTGATCCGATTACCCACTAGAAAAGCCCCGCGGAATCTCGCTGGGCTTTTCTAATTTATTAATTAATAACAATAAGTTAAAATATATACTGCAAGCTCACCGAATCTGCAATTGAACTTTTTTGGCTGACTAGCACTCTATCCACCAGAGTGCTAAACTACGCATAATACTTGGAGGCTCATTTATGAACACGATGCAGTTGCCAGTCCCGAGTTTGAATGTCGGTAGCCTGGAGAATTACATCCACGCCGTCGGTCGCTTTCCCTTGCTCACCCATGAGGAAGAGTTGCGCCATGGCCGCAAACTTAAGCAGGATAATGACTTAGAGGCTGCGCACTATCTGGTCACTTCCCATTTACGTTTTGTGGTCTCAATCGCCCGCCGCTATCTTGGTTATGGCTTGCCGCACGCGGATTTGATTCAAGAAGGTAACGTCGGACTGATGAAAGCCGTCAAGCGTTTCGATCCGGAGCGCGGGGTGCGCCTGGTGTCGTTTGCCGTCCATTGGATCAAAGCCGAAATCCACGAATACATTCTGCGTAACTGGCGCATGGTCAAAATTGCCACGACCAAGGCACAACGCAAATTATTCTTTAATTTGCGCAGCATGAAAACCAGCCTCGGCACCATGTCGCCGAAAGAAGTCCAAGCCATGGCGAAGGAGCTTGGCGTGAAGCAGGAGGAAGTGATGGAAATGGAAATGCGCCTTTCCGGCCAAGACGTGTCGTTGGAACCGATGAACGATGATGACGAGAATTGGGTTAGCCCGATTGCTTACCTGACCGACACGGATGCCGAACCGTCAAAGCTTTTGGAAAGTGCCCAGACCGAAACCGTCGGCGCCGAAAGCCTAAGCAACGCACTTTCTAACCTCGACCAACGCAGCCGCCGCATCATCGAAGCGCGTTGGCTGCGCGAAGTCAAGGATCAAGCCACGCTGCACGATCTCGCGGCGGAGTTTTCGGTGTCCGCCGAACGTATCCGCCAGATCGAACAAAAGGCCATGCAAAAAATGCGCGGCTTATTACGCGCTGCCTAGTTAAAGCGCTTCGCTCGTGAATAAAGGCCCGTTAGTCGGGCCTTTTTTTATCTGTCGAAGTTTCGAATTGAATCTTCCCCGCGACGCCAATGGTCTGCCCGGCCTAGAAATACCGCTCATCGAAATCATTTGTTCGGGACTGGCGTCGCAGGTGCTTAATCCAGGCCTTGGTCGCGTTGGCATCGTCGAACACCAGGAGGTCCCGTTCAAGGTCGCGTATCGCGGACTGAAGGCTGACGATGTCGCTCGCCAGATCGCGCATGATCGTGCTCGGCGATACCGCGACAAACGGAGAAATGTCGAACTGCGCCCTGAACCCACCTTCCGCATGCTGGATTTCTTGTTCCAGTTCCCCGAGCTGATCCTTTAGAATCTTGTTGTAATGCTTTAACCGGTCTTCGCTTAAATTGTTGATGGCCGATTGGTCGATTTGTTCCAACTCCAATTGCAGTTCCAACAGTTGCAGGAGATTTTGTTTGTCATAGGCCTGGTTCACGCGCTGCATCAAGGCGGTCTTGCGGTCGCGCTCCCGCGGGTCAGCCTCCCGATCCGGATGTAGGGCGCTGGCTAGTTTGCGATAGACCTCGCGGATGGATCCGCTGAGTTGATGCGCTTCCGCTTGTTGTCGCGCTTCGAACGCGAGTTGCTTGGCGGACTTGGCGCGTTTGGTTTGCCGTTTCTCGCGTGCCTGCCGTTCAGCATCGAATTCACTCTGCCTGGCATGGATTTTTTCTTGTGC
>JANNMV010000252.1:0-5899 GCA_031398205.1 Pseudomonadota bacterium
GCGCCCGTTACCGCACAACAATCGGCCGCTACCGCAAAACACGCAGCCGTTGCCACACAACAGCCGACCTTTGCCGGCGCCGCGCGACGAGCCGCGCAGGGAATCGAGCAGCGGCGGCAAGGCCCAGAGCGGTGGCGCACCTGTGCGAAGAGTCGAGAAATGGATGGCAAACCCGCGCTGATTTCACCACAGCAAGCGCTTTGATTCTTGTGGCAATCGGTTTACGATGGGGGTTCTTAGATACGAATAACCGCCGTGAAACGATTCTATGCCGCCGCCGATTTGATCGAAGCGCAACTCCTGAGGGATTTGCTAAAGGAATCCGGCATCACCGCGGAAATTTTTAACCAGAACGCCCGCGGCGGCACCGGCGAAATTCCCTTCACCCATGCCTACCCAGAACTGTGGTTGATAGACGAACACGATGAAGCACGGGCGCGCGAATTAATCGATCAATACGAGAACAGTGAAGTTCCAAGCGGGGTAACGCAATGCAACGGGTGTGGGGAGGAAAACCCGCGTAACTTCAAGAGTTGTTGGCAATGCGGCGGACTACTGACTTAGTTTAATTTCCCTCGACACACCACTTTGTCATTGCGAGCAACCACTAAGTAGCAATTTTACTTTCTATCGGCAACATATCGCAGGCCTTGATTTTCCAAGTTTTATCTTGCTGACGCTCAAGCGTAAACACGGCGAGTAATAACTGATTCTCATCGGACAAAAATTGGATGCCTTGTAGAATGCGGCCGCTGACAATCGACGGGGTGAGAAATTTGATTTCGCGCGGGCTGTAGAACGGGCTGTATTTTTCCCGCACCATTTTGTTAAACGCTTCTGCCGTGGGAAAGCGTTGCCTGACACTCGGCGCCGCGTGGGAATAAGCACCTGCCTCGTCATCACGCTGAAAGGCATCCAATTGGTTCTGGATGACACTGCGAATATCGGCCCACTCTTGCGCCGTCGGCCAAAAACTCTCGGCGGCGAAAGCGCTGATAGAATGCAGCCACAGCAAGACAGCTATCGAGCGAAGAATAATGTTCATATCAGCCTCCCGGACGAAGCGATGGTTTAATGGAAATTTCGATCAACGATTCACAGCTTAGTTCAATATGCCCGACAAGACCAGCGCCGCACTCGCCGATAGCTTGGTGAAGCGCACGGCCCTAGGCCAGTCCCTCAATGCTAGTTGCTACGACAGTATTCGAGCCGCCGCACGGCAGTTAGATTTCGCTGCTGGGTTAGTGCCCGATATCGGCGCGCTCAATCAACTCGCGCAACAACGCGCGCAACCGATTGTCAGCGCCAGCGGCCACGCCATTCGGTTTGCCGCCCCGAACGGGAATCCCGCCGCCTTGGACTATGAATCACAAATTTTCGCCAGCGGCATCGTGCCGACTCGTCCGAACAGTATTCATGATCTGTTTAACGCGCTGGTCTGGTTGACCTTTCCGCACACCAAGGCGGCGATCAACGGCCGCCATATCGCCGCGCGGGGTGAATACGCGGGTGGCCGCAATCGCGGCCCGGTGCAAGATGCGCTGACCTTGTTTGACGAATGCGGCGTCGTGGTGGCCAGCGATCGGCCCGATCTGTTGGAAATGATCACGGCTTTTCAGTGGAAGAAGTTATTCTGGAAGCACCGCGCCGCGGTGAAACAACACATGCGATTTTTTCTATTCGGTCATGGTTTGATGGAGCAGATGCTCGCGCCTTACGTCGGCCTAACCGGCAAAGCGCTATTGCTAAACATCGACACGGCACGGCTGGGAGTCAATGGCCCTACCCTTCTCCAGCATATCGATGTCAGCAGCCGCGCGCTGACGGGGTGGCCTAGGGCTAGGGCCATTGCTTCCGCGGCCAGCCTTTCGCTGGGCAGCGATCTGGCGCCGTTACCATTGTTGGGTATTCCCGGTTGGTCGCCGGAGAACGAAATTGAAAGCTACTATGATGACGCCCAATATTTTCGCGCTGGCCGCCGCAGCGCGGCAAAAAGGAACGACTAATGCGCACCTACATCCTGGTCATTTGTTGCATTGTCACGGCCTGCGGTTCGCCGCCGATCGACTATCGAGGCGCGAACGCCGTCAGCTTCGAGCAGCCGCAACGTAAGCCGTTGTCGCGGCCGCTGATCGCTGTCGCACTCGGCAGCGGTGGGCCGCGCGGCCTCACCCACCTTGGCGTGCTCAAGACACTGGAGGCGAACGGCATCGTGCCCGATCTCATCGTCGGCACCAGTTCCGGCGCGCTGATCGGCGTGATCTATGCGAGCGGCCTAGCGCTTGCCGAGATTGAATCCATGGCAATGGATTTGCAGCCGACGGAATTGCTCGATTTCTCGTATTCCGATCGCGGCTACATCCGCGGTGAAAAGCTACAGAATTTCATCAACCGCTTGCTGCAAGGCGCGCGCCTGGAGCAACTGCCGAAAGAAATCGCCATCGTCAGCACCGACCTTAAAACCGGCAATGCGGTCATTTTCAATCGCGGTGATAGCGGGCTTGCGGTTCGCGCATCGAGCGCGATTCCGGGGCGCTTTCAGCCGGTGAAAATCAATGGCCGCGATTATCTTGATGGCGATTTGGTGAGTCCGGTGCCGATGCGCATCGCACGCGAACTCGGCGCCGATGTCGTGATCGGCGTCGACGTATCGGCCTTCATCGAAGACACACCGACACAGAAGGATTTCCCGGTGGACTGGATCGTAACCGGCACCATGCGTAAAACCATTGTCGATCATGAAACGCGTTTTGCCGATGTCGTGATCCATCCCAATATCGGCTATTACGCCGGTTGGAGCGAAAACTACAAAAAACGTTGCTTCGCGATCGGCGAACGGGAAACGCTGGCGGCGCTGCCTAAGATCAAGGCGGCCATTGAAGCGGCCAAAAATAGAATGTCAGAGCGTTAATTTTTACGGCCACTTGCCGCAAATCGCCCGGTCTGTCGATGCACCTTCTTCTGCGAGAGCGCGCGCCATGATTGACAGATCTTCGATGGTTACCGACGTGGGCCGATTGGTTTTATCCACATAGGTGACCAACACGCGAACATTACCGTTCTGGCACCACTCCAGGCCGGAGCGATCGGTGTCGCTGATCTTCACCACGCGGTGTGTTCCATAGCGCGCGTAGTTCGCTTTCAAAGCAGCAAGGTCGGTCTCGTCCGGGGTAAAACCAATTTGATACAACGGACTATCCGGCTCTTTTCCGGCGAACACAAAACCGGCGTTGCGTTCGCGCACGCGATTTTTTGCCGGGACGAATTTTTCTAAATTATCCGACTTCAGCGTGCCGATGGTATCGCCGGACTGCGCGCCGAACACCGGCGCACCGGTCAGTTTGCGAAACTCGCTGAGCTGCATGCCGAGCGGGAACGGACCATAGGCGCGCGGCAGATCGTCTGCGGCCATGAGGTTTGCCGTCATGAGGCCGACAACAGCCAGCGCGCCAATTTTCTTGATGTTGTTCATTTGAATCCTTGTTGTGTTTCGGTAATAGCCCGTTGTAACGCGCCGTAGTCGCGCACGACTTTAAACTGCGGAAATTCCGCGATGATGTTATCCGGCGGGCAAAAGAAAAATCCCGCATCGGCTTCGCTCAACATGCCGGTGTCGTTATAGGAATCGCCGGCCGCAATGACTTTGTAATTCAAGCTGTGAAACGCCTTCACCGCCATGCGTTTTTGATCCTCTTGCCGCAGGTGATAGTGATTGACGAAACCACGCTCGTCAGTACTTAAACGATGACACATCAAAGTTGGATGACCGAGCTGACGCATTAGCGGCATGGCGAATTCGTAAAAGGTGTCGGACAAAATGATCAACTGAAATTCGCCGCGCACCCAATCGAGAAACTCGCGCGCGCCCGCCATCGGCGTCATGGTGGCGATGACTTTCTGAATATCCGGCAAGCCAAGCTGATGTTCCTTCAGAATGCGCAAACGCTGGCGCATCAACACGTCGTAATCGGGCACATCGCGTGTGGTGGCGCGTAGCGCGTCGATGCCGGCGCGCTCGGCAAACTCGATCCAGATTTCCGGGATTAAAACGCCTTCCAGGTCAAGGCAAACAATGTTCAATGCAGCTCCTGTTTTGGTCTAAATTCATCAACCATGCTTTATCACAACCGTCTTCAACGAGGTAAATCCATACAGCGCCTCAAAACCTTTTTCCCGCCCGTGACCAGAATGTTTTACACCGCCAAACGGCAATTCAATACCCCCGCCGGCGCCAAAATTGTTGATGTAAACCTGGCCGCTGCGAATGGCTTTTGCCAAACGCAACTGGCGTCCACCGTCGTTGGTCCACACGCCGCAGTTCAAGCCGTAGGCGGTTCCATTCGCAAGGCGTATTGCTTCGGCTTCGTCTTTGAATGGCATCGCGACCATGACCGGGCCAAAAATTTCGTCTTGCGCCAGTGTGTGCTGCGCGGGCACATCGCGAACCAGATGCGGCTCAACGAAGAAACCACCCTTCGGTGCTTCCCCGGAAACACTGCCCTTACCGGCGAATTTCAAGCCATCGTCCGCGGCGATTTTCAAGAAACTGCGCACGCGATCCATTTGGCTTTTACGAATGATCGGCCCGCAATCCAGATCCTGCTGCGATCCACCGACGCGCAGTGCATTCATGCGCGCGCCCAATTTTTCGACCACCTCATCATAGCGACTCGCTTCGACCAGCAAGCGGCTGCCGGCGGAACAGGTCTGCCCGGCGTTTTGAATAATGCCATTGGCCAAGACTGGTAAGGCCTGATCGAGATCGGCGTCGGCAAACACGATCTGCGGCGACTTGCCGCCGAGTTCCATGATGCAGCCGATGTGATTTTTCGCTGCCGCTTGTGCGACTAACGAACCGGTCGCCGTCGAGCCGGTAAATGAAATGTGATCGATGCCGGTATGTGAAGTAAGTGCCGATCCCGCTTCGTAGCCGAATCCTGGCACGATGTTGACCGTGCCGGGCGGAAAGCCGACCTCGGCCATCAATTCCACCAATCGCAAATGCGACAAACAGGCATCTTCCGCCGGCTTCAATACCGTTGCATTGCCCACCGCCAGCGCACCACCAAGGGAACGGCCAAACATCTGCGCCGGATAATTCCACGGCAACACATGGCCCGTCACGCCGAACGGCTCGCGCAAGGTCATGACCGTAAACCCATCCAAAAATGGAATGGTCGTGCCGTGCAACTTGTCGCAAGCCCCCGCGTAATATTCGAAATAACGCGCGCAGGCCGTGATGTCGGCGCGCGCTTGCGTGAGCGGCTTGCCGGTATCGCGCGCTTCGATTTGCGTCAATTCTTCGTGGTGGTCCAGTATTTTCTGGCTGAACTTCTGCAGCAAGCGGCCGCGCTCAAATGCCGGCATCTTGCCCCACGGGCCCTCGAATGCGCCGCGCGCGGCCGCGATGGCACGATCGACATCGGGCGCCGTGCCGCGCGCGATTTGCGTAAACACTTCGCCGGTGCTCGGATCGACGACGGGTATCGTCTCGCCCGTTGCGGGCGCTTCCCAACGATTGTTGATGAATACTTTTCCTACAGTCATTATTTCCACTCCTCGTTCAGATTTCGTTTAATCAATTGTACTCAATGGTCGACATCAAACAGGTTCACGGCGGCGGCGGAAAAGCGCGGCGCAGTTCGTCTACTTGCTCGGCTGACAGCATGCGTAATTTTTCATGGCGCAGTTGCAAAAAAATCTTCGCCGTTTCTTCCAACTCTTCCGCCGCGTCCACCGCGGCGCTCAGCGACGTGCCCGCGATGACGGGGCCATGATTCGCCAGCAGCAGCGCGTGATGCGTTTTTGCCACCTCGCGCACCGCGCCGGCGAGCGCCATATCGCCTGGCTTGTAGTACGGCAGCAGCGGTAAACGCCCAATGCGCATGATGTAATAGGC
>JANNMV010000210.1:0-9274 GCA_031398205.1 Pseudomonadota bacterium
TTGCCGTTGAAAATCGCGCGCGAGGCGCCGTCCAAAATACCTTTGTAGAACTCGCGGCTGACGCAACGCGGTTTGGCATGATCGACGCGAGTATGGTGATCGACCACTTGTTTACCCTGCGTCAGATACAAGCCGTTCATCACACAATTGGCGTGCTCGCCATCGAAATAGGTGGCGATGTCGTTACGCGACAGAGCGCCGCCGAGCGCGAAAGAATACGACGCGAACTCACTCGCTTGCGCTTGCGTCGCGCGAATATCGGCAATATGGCTCGCCGCGGCGCTTTCCTGTTGCAGCTTCAAATGTTCGATGCGCGAATCCCGCGCCGCGTAGATTTCGGTGCTGATGTTGTTGAAGTAAGCGAAATCGCCGAGGGTAGCGAAATGTTCGATGACCCGTGCTCGGGAACCCGCTTCCGCGACGATGACATTTTTCATGCTGGCGATCGTATCGCCGGCAGTTTGCAAAAACAGCACATGAATCGCCGCTTCGACTTCCGTGCGCTCCGGCACGATCAACACGTAGCCATCGGCGAACAGCGCGCCATTCAGGGCGCCCACGCCAGTTGCGAATTTCGTTTCGCCGAAAAAGCGTTCAAGTTTTTCCGGATGCGTTTCAAGCGCGGAGTTAATATCCGAAAGAATGACCGATTCAGGTAGGTCTTTCCGTTTAGAAAGTGGCGCGGAAAAATGGCCGTTGATGAACACCAGTAGATGCGCATCGCTATCGAGTTTTAAACTGACAATGGCTGCGACGCAGTCTGGATGCGGATCACCGGGTGTACTAAGCTGGAAGCCACGCCTATCCAGGCTCGCGAGCGAGGTATACTTCCAGTTCTCGTGCTTGGTCGTCGGGAAGCCAAGCTCCGCGAATTGCTCAATCGCACGCACGCGCGCATTTTTCAGCCACGGCAAATTCGCGCCGGCCAATTGCGCGGATTGTTCGCGGAATACGCCGAGATAATGCTCGCGCGCATTGAAAACGGAGGACACGCTCATGCTGCCTGGGCCTTCAATTCTTTCTCGATCCAGCCGTATCCCTTGGCTTCGAGCTCCAGTGCCAACTCTTTGCCGCCGGATTTGACAATGCGGCCATGGGCCAACACGTGGACGAAATCCGGCACGATGTAATCGAGCAAGCGTTGATAATGGGTCACGACCAACATCGAGCGTTCCGGCGTGCGATTGGCGTTGACGCCGGCCGACACGACTTTCAGCGCATCGATATCCAAACCGGAATCGGTTTCATCGAGGATCGCGAGCTTGGGTTCCAACACCGACATCTGCAACACTTCGTTGCGTTTTTTCTCGCCACCGGAAAAGCCCTCGTTCACCGCGCGGGAAATAAAGCTTTGATCCATTTGCATCAACTTCATTTTTCCCTTCACCATTTTCAAAAAATCCATGGCATCCAGATCCGATTCGCCGCGATGACGGCGAATCGCGTTCAGTGCCGCCTTAAGCAAATTGATGTTCGATACGCCGGGGATTTCCACCGGATACTGAAACGCGAGAAAAATGCCTTCGCGCGCCCGCTCTTCCGTCGCCATGGTGAGCAGGTCTTTGCCAAGATAAGTGACTTCGCCGGCGGTCACCACATAGCTGTCGCGCCCGGCCAAGACGTTGGCCAGGGTCGATTTCCCCGAGCCATTTGGCCCCATGATGGCGTGGACTTCGCCAGGATTAATCGTCAGATTAATCCCGCGCAGGATTTCTTTGTTGTCGACTTTGGCGTGCAGATTTTTAATGGTTAGCATGTTCAGTTACAGTTCTTTTCGATGGATTCGTTAAGTTCGCCGATGACGCGAGCCCGCTGCTTGTTGTTGAGTGGTTCGGCCTTGGGGTCGACAATAATTTCGCCGCCATCGGCACTGCGGGCCACGCGCTCCCTGGTGCCGAGGACTTGCTCTAAGTCTTTGCGATAAAATTCGCAGGCCTTTTTGCGCTTATCAGCTTCGTCGGTCGCGACTTTATCCGAAGTTTCTTTCTCGACTTTGTATTTTTCTTCTTGCCGCTGGCGAAACGCGTCATCCTTTTGTTTCCAAAATTCCGCATTAGGCGCGGGTGTTACAGGGCCAGAAGGCGGCGCTGGGTCTTCGACCTTCACCTTTTTTCCCTTGACGTCGGGTGGCGGCGTGTTGGAGTAATGCACTTTGCCGTCGGCATCAACCCACTTATAGATGTCAGCCGCGGTCGCGCTGAATGCCAACACGGCGAGCGCAACAACAATTAGGAATCTTTTATTCATGATTTCCTTTATCGTTATTAACCGACGCTACCTTCCAAGCTGACACCCAATAGATTGCGCGCCTCCACCGCAAATTCCATCGGCAAGGTGTCGAACACTTGTTTGCAGAAACCATTGACGATTAACGACACGGCGTCTTCTTGGGAAATGCCGCGCTGCATGCAGTAAAACAATTGATCTTCACTGACCCGCGACGTGGAAGCTTCGTGTTCCACTTGCGCCGTGGGATTTTTCACTTCGATGTAAGGAAACGTGTGGGCGGCGCATTTATCGCCCATTAATAGCGAATCGCATTGCGTGTAGTTGCGCGCGCCCGCCGCGCTTTTCGCTACGCGCACCAGGCCGCGATAGGCGTTGCTACCGTGGCCTGCGGAGATGCCTTTGGAGATGATCGTGCTCTTGGTATTTTTGCCGATGTGAATCATCTTGGTGCCGGTGTCGGCCTGCTGATAATTATTGGTCAACGCAACCGAATAAAATTCGCCGACGGAGGAATCGCCGCGCAAAATCACGCTCGGATATTTCCACGTGATCGCCGAGCCGGTTTCCACCTGCGTCCAAGAAATTTTCGAGTTCGGCCCGCGGCAATCGCCGCGCTTGGTAACGAAATTGTAGATGCCGCCCTTGCCTTCTTTGTCGCCGGGATACCAATTTTGCACGGTGGAATATTTGATCTGCGCGTCGTCCAGCGCCACCAATTCCACCACGGCGGCGTGCAATTGGTTTTCGTCGCGCATCGGCGCCGTGCAGCCTTCCAGATAGCTTACGTAGGCGCCTTTGTCAGCGATGATTAAGGTGCGCTCGAACTGGCCGGTGTTCTTGGCGTTGATGCGAAAATAGGTCGACAGTTCCATCGGGCAGCGCACACCGGCCGG
Source organism: Pseudomonadota bacterium (assembly GCA_031398205.1). Lineage (GTDB taxonomy): Bacteria > Pseudomonadota > Gammaproteobacteria > Burkholderiales > JALYOK01 > JALYOK01. The sequence goes on from JANNMV010000210.1 coordinate 3,123, forward strand.
GATGTAGCAAAACGAACCATCGCTGAACACGGCGGAATTCAGCGCCGCGTAAAAATTATCTTGATACGGCACGACGGTGCCGAGGTATTGCTTGACCAACTCGGGATGGGTTTTCACCGCTTCGGAAAAGGAACCGAAGATGATGCCCTTCTCGGCGAGTTTACTTTTGAACGTGGTTGCAACCGACACGCTGTCGAACACCGCGTCCACGGCAACGCCTGCGAGGATCGCGCGCTCTTGCAGCGGAATGCCAAGTTTTTCATAAGTCTTGAGCAATTCCGGATCCACGTCATCTAAACTTTTCGGGCCGTCTTTTTGCGATTTCGGCGCGGAGTAATAGATGATTTCCTGAAAATCGATCGCCGGATAATGCACGTGGGGCCAGGTCGGCGGCGTCAGCGTGAGCCAATGGCGATAGGCTTTCAAGCGCCATTCGAGCAGCCACTCCGGCTCCTCTTTCTTGGCGGAAATCACGCGAATTACCGCCTCGCTGAGTCCCTTGGGAATCGCGTCGGCGTCAATATCGCTGGTGAAACCGTGCTTGTATTCCTGAGCCATCAGGACATCGAGTTCTTGCATGCCGGCCATAAGTTTTACTCCGTTAACGCCGCCGCGCGGCGCGTGCTATTGGTTTTGAGACGGCTCACGTCCACCGGGAAAATCGGTGCGACCATTTCCGCCAGGCTCACATGCTGTAACGCGCCCACGACGACTTTATTAATGCGCTGCCAATTGCCGCGCACCGAACAGCCGCTTTCCTGCTCGCAGGCCCCGGGGACGCTGGCGCATTCCGTCAAGCCGATCGGCCCTTCCAACGCGGCGATCACTTCGGCGATAGAAATTTCGCTCGCCGGACGCGCTAAGAAATAACCGCCGTGGGTGCCGCGCGTCGATGTAACTAAGCCCGCCCGCGCCAGCAGTTTTAGCAATTTACTGGTCGTCGGCAATGCAACCGCCACCTCGTCCGCAATCTCGTTGGCGGCGTGAATGCCATTTGGGTTGCGGGCCAGATAAGTCATCACCACCGTGCCGTAATCTGTCAACTTGCTCATGCGAAGCATGGAGGTCTCCTTCAATTAGGACTATTTTAGTACGAATTAGTTTCTAAGGGAAGAGGGTCGCTATGGCATGCCTGAAGAGGCGCGTGGATACTGGGTGGCCTAGGGCCATTACCTCACAGGGCATACTATGCCCGGAGGCAAGCGCGACGCTCGTCGTGGCTCACCTTAATTTGAGCGTGAAAAACGCTGCATCGACTGCAACTTAAATTCAACGGTAAACAATTTACGACCGTCGCGCCATTTGGCGTCGCCCCTCACCCTTTATCCTTCTCCCCGAGGGAGAGGGGAACGACTCCCTTCTGCCTCGGGGAGAAGGGGCGGCGGTGGGGGCGCGGCGTGTCTGAAACCAAAACTTCCAGTTACAATGCATCACAACACAAAGTGAAAACCATGGGTCCACACCTAACTACCGCCCTCACCGGCCCGCTCGCCGAACTGGAAAAACACATACTCGACTCGATGCCCGCCATTGAGCGTTGGTTCCGTTTGCAATTCATCGAGCACACGGCGCCGTTTTATTCGTCGGTGGATTTGCGCAACAGTGGCTTCAAGCTCGCACCGGTCGACACGAATTTATTTCCCGCCGGCTTCAATAATCTGAATCCAGCCTTCATGCCGCTGGCCGTCCAAGCGGCCATGACGGCGGTGGAGCGAGTCTGTCCCGACGCCCAGCGCTTTTTGCTGGTGCCGGAAAACCATACGCGCAATCAGTTCTATTTGCAGAACGTAGCGGCGTTAAAGAATATTTTGCAACGCGCGGGCTTAGCAGTGCGTATCGGTTCACTCATTCCTGAAGTCACTTCGCCGGCAGAACTCGATCTGCCGAATGGCGAAAAATTATTGCTCGAACCGATCAAGCGCGTCCGCAACCGTGTGATGGTGGACGACTTCAATCCCTGCGCCGTGTTGCTCAACAACGATCTCTCCGGCGGCGCGCCGGACATTTTTAAAGGCATCGAGCAAGTGCTGGTGCCGCCGCTTCATGCGGGCTGGACCACGCGGCGCAAGTCGCGGCATTTCACCGCCTATGACAGGGTCGTTGGCGAATTCGCCAACTTGATCGACATCGATCCGTGGTTCATCAATCCCTACTTCGCGCGCTGCGGCAAGATCAATTTCGCCGAGAAACAAGGTGAGGATTGTCTGGCGACCTACGTCGAAGAAATTCTGAAACAGATCAAAGAAAAATACAGGCAATACGACATTCCGCACGAGCCGTTCATCATCGTCAAAGCCGATGCCGGCACCTACGGCATGGGCATCATGACGGTAAAAAGCGTGGACGACGTGCGCAACCTGAATCGCAAACAGCGCAACAAGATGGCGGTGGTGAAAGAGGGCCTCGAAGTCAACGAGGTGTTGATACAAGAGGGTGTCTATACCTTCGAAACACTGAACGACGGCGTCGCCGAACCGGTGATCTACATGATCGATCATTTCGTCGTCGGCGGTTTCTACCGGGTCCACACCGGCCGCGGCCAAGACGAAAATCTCAACGCGCCCGGCTCGCACTTCGAGCCGCTGGCCTTCGAGACCGATTGCCATACGCCCGATTGTTATGGCCGCCCCGGCGATCCGCCCAATCGTTTTTACACCTACGGCGTGATCGCGCGGCTGGCGATGCTGGCGGCGGCGTACGAACTCGAAGTCGAACTCGAAACCGTAGCGGCGGCATGAAACTCGCCGTCATCCTCGATCCGCTCGACGAGATCAAGACTTACAAAGACACGACCTACGCCATCATGCGCGAGGCGGCGAAGCGTGGTCATTCGATACATGCGTTGATGCAAGGCGACATGTTTCTGCGCGACGGCTCGGTGAGCGGTTATGCCCGGGAGCTGACGCTGAAGGACGATGCTCATGATTGGTATGACGCGAGCGAGCCGAAAGCCGCGCCACTTCAGGATTTCGACGCGGTGTTAATGCGCAAGGATCCGCCGTTTGATATGGAATATGTGTACAGCACCTATTTGCTCGAATTGGCGGAACAGCAGGGCGCACGGGTCGTCAACAGCCCGCGTGCCGTTCGCGATTACAACGAAAAACTCGCCATCGCGAAGTTTCCCGAATTTATCTCGCCAACCTTGGTCGCGCGCAATGCGGACGAAGTGCGGGATTTCATTCGCGAGCACGGCGATTGTATTTTGAAGCCGCTCGATGGCATGGGCGGCACCGGCATCTTTCGTGTTTCGCCCAAGGAGTCGAATCTCAACGCCATTATCGAGACATTGATGCAAGAAGGCGCGCGCACGATCATGGCGCAGCGCCTCATTCCGGAAATCACCAAGGGCGATAAGCGAGTATTGGTCATCGACGGTAAAGTCGTTCCTTACGTGTTGGCGCGCATTCCCAAAGCCGGTGAGACGCGCGGCAATCTGGCGCGCGGCGGCACCGGCGTGGCGCAGCCGATCTCCAAACGCGATCGCGAAATCGCCGAAGCGCTCGGGCCAAAATTGAAAGCGGACGGATTGTTACTCGTGGGCCTCGACATCATCGGCGATTATTTGACGGAAGTGAACGTCACCAGCCCGACCTGCATGCGCGAGATTGAGGATCAGACAGGATTTAATTCCGCGGCGTTGATGGTGGATGCGCTGGAGCGGTTGTCTCAACCCGCTTGATTGTGACTCACACCATTTGATTACCCAAGATGTGGCCCGAGGCCAGCCACTCATTCCCGTTTTCACGGGAATGACACTTCACTTCGAGGCAAATGAAATCAATTAACAATCAATCAAGCGGCATTGCTGGGGCCCGCGTCCCTCGTGCCTTCCAGGCCTGCTTGCTCCTAGCCCTGGCATTCACGCTGCTCGCAGGGTGCACCAAGGAACCGATCTATCGCCAGCAAAGTTACGTCTTCGGCACGTTGGTTGAAGTCACGATCTGGGGCGAGAACGACGCGCGCGCGCAGGAACTCATCGGTAAAGTGCTACGAGAGTTCGATCGCTTGCATAAGGAATTGCACGCGTGGCAACCGAGCGAACTCACTAAAGTGAATGACGCTATTGCCAAAGGCCAGACGATCACAACTACGCCAGAGCTCGCGGATCTATTGCAGGAGGCGGCGAAACTTTCCGCGCAATCGAACGGCGCATTCAATCCGGCCATCGGAAAGTTAATCGCACTGTGGGGATTTCAGAGCGACGAATTCAAGTCCGTTATTCCGGACGCGGAAAAAATTAAAGCGCTGGTGAACGCGAAACCCAGCATGGCGGATCTCAAAATTGACGGCACGAAAATCAGCAGCAGCAATCGTGAAGTAAAAATCGATCTCGGCGGTTACGCCAAAGGTTACGCGCTTGATCGCGCCGTCGACATCCTGAAAAAAGAAGGCACGCAAAACGCGCTGATCAATATCGGCGGCAACATCATCGCGCTCGGCGAGCACGGCAACCGGGCGTGGCGAATCGGCATCCAACATCCGCGCAAACCGTCCGCAATTGCCGCGATGGATCTCTACAACGGAGAAGCCATCGGTACGTCGGGCGACTATCAGCGCTACTTCGAGAAGGATGGAAAGCGTTATTGCCACATAATCAATCCCGCCACCGGCATGCCCGTGGGAAACGTTCAATCCGTATCTATCGTTGCTAAAACGGGAACGCAGGCGGGCCTGATGTCGGACGTGGCGTCCAAACCCATCTTCATCGCCGGCACCGAGAAATGGCGTGATGCGGCGCGCACCATGGGTATTGATTTGGTGCTGCGCGTGGATAGCACGGGCGGCGTTGATGTGACGACGTTAATGTCGAAGCGACTGGCCTTCGACGATAAAAAGCTCTCCATTCGCGAAGTGCCATAACCGACCAACTTTGTCATTGCGAGCTGCCTGTGTCGGCGCTGCCGATACTGCACACGGGCCATGAACCGGGTGGGGCGTGAGGTCTCACACCAAAGCCCCCTCACCCCAACCCTCTCCCACAAGTGGGAGAGGGAGCTTGGTCCCCTCGCCCCGTCCCCAACCCTATTCGAGGAACAGTGGGGGACGGGGAGGGCTAGGGCGAGGTGGCCTAGGGCCATGAGGGGTCAACCCCCATTTGTAAAACCGCCAGTCAATTCGGGTTCATGGAAAGCGCAGCGAAGCAATCTAGTTCTTTCTCGTGCGCGTAAGGCCAGATCGCCGCGCCGTGGCCCTGGCCCTAGGCCAGGGGCTAGCCTAGGGCTACCTCGTAGGCCACCCGGTCTTTCAGGCTCCTCTCGATGACGAGAGAAATAGAGGGTTGGGAACGCTTAGGCCATCCGTGTCAGCAACGCCGCCCGCAATTTTTCCGCCAGGCCGTTTGTGGTCGTTCCAGCGGAAGATTCGCGTTTCGCCGCGCCCCAAATCGGCCCAGGAAAATGCTTATCGTCGGCAAACCGTGGAATCACGTGCCAGTGCAAATGGGGAGTCATGTTGCCGAGCGATGCGAGATTGATTTTGTCCGGCGCCATAATTTCGCGGAGCGTTTCTTCCACAACGAAGACTATGGACATAAAATGCGCACGATCCGCGCTCGATAAATCCGTCATCTCGCGCACATGGCTTTGCCAGATCACGCGGCAAAATCCCGGATAGTCAGGATCGTCGACGAGGACGACTCGGCAACGCTCGTCCCGCCACAGCAATTCGCCGCCGTTTTGGTCGCAGAGTTCACACTTCATCGCAGGGGTGTGACCTTTTCAATAGCAAGGCAGTGCCTGGAGAGCCAATCGCCCGAGGTGGCCCTAGGTCAGCCCCCCACCCAGTATCCATGCGCCTCTGGTCCTGGCTCTAAGCCACCGCGTAGGCCACCCCGTCCAAGGCATTGCACGACATTGAAACCCGCGCATACGTATACAAGGCGAGTTTGCACGATCATCGCGGCCTCAGTGGGAAAAATTTTGGCTGGCTGGCGACTCGCTCGAGCCAGAGGCGAACGGTGGGATAGCCCGCGAGATCGAAGCCGCCAACATGCGCTTCGTGGGTGTAGGCAAACAACGCGACATCGGCGATGGAGTAATGCTCATCGACAAAGAACACGCGCGAAGCCAAATGCTGTTCCATTACCTTCAGCGCTTCGTAGCCACGCTCATGCAGCCGGGGCAATTCAACACGGCGGGGATGATCGGCTG
>JANNMV010000273.1:0-4042 GCA_031398205.1 Pseudomonadota bacterium
ACCAGCGCCGACCCCGGTTGGCCGAAAGGCGGCGCGGCGTTTCACGATACGGCGGTGTGGATTCGGCGGATCGATTAGTTCAACCTTATGGCTCCGTAGTTCTGCGGTCGCGGACGCTAATTTTTTAAATACCGCGTCCCTAACCCGATCCCGAAAACAGAAATTCATCGCACGCGCTTTTCAGAAAATCTATCTTGAATATTGTCGTCGATGAAACTCTTCATCGAGGTCGACGCCATCAAGCGGCGATGAATTTCGTTTGACACGCGCGAATACTGCATCACCGATCCGCTGAAAAACTCGATCTCCAATGTTTGATCCTTGGTGTCGTAGCCGATCGATCGGACGTGCGTTGAGTTTACTTTTTTTCGTTCCATGATTTGCGAATCAACTCCAACGTAGCGTTACCGAATATTTGTCATTGCGAGGAGTGAAACGACGAAGCAATCGCGCACTGTGCGGTTGAAAAATCCAGATTGCTTCGTCGCTTCGCTCCTCGCAATGACTCGGTGGAAAATTTCATACCTTTCGTTCTACGCTGTTTAAGACAACCGCTGTGCCAGAAGCCGCGCCACGCTTGCCTCGTGGCATGGCATAGGCTGGGAGGCACATACCAATTGGCGCCTGGCACGGATGGCGATGGGTTTCGCTTTCGCTCTACCCATCCTACGACTTACGCCAAAAATTCGCGCACTATTTTGTTGAATTTTTCCGGATTTTCCAAGAACATAAAATGGCTGCCGCCTTCGTCCGCGCCGAACACTTCGAGCTTGGCGCCTTTGATCTGTTTGGCGATCCACTCCTGGGATTTCAGCGGGAAGAAACTGGCTTTGCCGGTGACCACTAACGTCGGTTTGTCAATGCGCGGAATCACGTCGCGCCAATCTTGCGTGCAGTGATTAACCAGCAACTCAGCCGCGTGTTTGCGCGGAAATTTTAGATTCTGTTCGAGGGCCCATTTGCGTTGATCTTGCGGAAAGTCTTTGGTGAAAAATATTCCTTCCGGCGCGAAAAATCCCTCGGTGGTTTTAACGCCGTCAGGCCCGCTCAATCCAGCGGCTAGGCCGTACAACGCTACAGGATCGAAGATCGCGCCGGCTTCGGCTTTTTGTTCGTCACTCCAACCGGGTTGGCTGGTGACGGTCGGCGCTTGATCGATTAAAACAATCTTGGATATTCGATCGCCGGCGAACATATCCCAATAGGCCCAAATCACAGAACAGCCCATGGAATGCCCCATCAGCGTGACGTCGGCCAAATCTTCGTAGTAAATGAAGGCGCGCAAATCAGCGGCAAGGCGTTGCATGCGATAACCGAATGCGGGCTTTTCCGAATCGCCGTGGCCGCGCATGTCGATGGCGATGCAACGGTACGTGTCCGACAAGGCATCGATCTGGTGTTTATACATTTCCGCCGTCTGCGACCAACCGGGAATCATAATGAGCGGCTTGCCCGTGCCTTTGGAAATGAAATGCAAATCGGTGCCGTCATCGGTCATCACGGTGTTTTTGTTGTCGTCTTTGGCGTCCCCTTTATCTTCGTCAGCGGCATTGGCGGTCAAGCTGGCTGCCGCTAATGCCGTGCCGCCTGCGAGTTTTAAAAAATTACGGCGCGTGAGTTCATGGGTATCAGTCATCGTTTTCTCCTGAGCGAAAGTGGTCTTAGTATTGAACAAATTCCAGCACTGCTTATTTAAACGAGCCTTAATTAGTTGTCATTCCCGCGAAAGCGGGAATCCATGTTGACTCTGAAAGGCCACACCGAGGGATTTTTCTTATCGTCGTCATTTTATGAGTTGCGCCCTAAACCCTTTCTCTTCCAGCGCCGCAAGTATCTGCACGATATGCCCATGGCCGCGCGCCTGCAACACAAAATCCACTTCGGCGCTTTGAATTGGCAAGTGGCTAAACGCGCGTTGGTGATGCACCTCCTCGATATTCGCGTTAACTTCGGCGAGGCAGGCCGTCACTTGCGCCAACGAGCCGGGCAGATCGCGCAACTCAACTTTAATTTGCGCCAAGCGTCCGGAACGCACCATGCCGCGCTCGATAATGTCAGACAACATTAACGGATCGATGTTCCCGCCGCACAATACCAAGCCGACGCGCTTGCCACGAAAACGCTCACGGGTTTTCAGCAACGCGGCGAGTCCCGCCGCGCCCGCGCCCTCGACCACGGTCTTTTCGATTTCCAGCAGTAACACAATCGCTTCTTCGATATCTCCTTCGTCGACCAATATTATTTCGCTGACCCATTTTTGCACAATCGCCTGCGTGATTCGCCCCGGCTCTTTCACCGCTATGCCCTCGGCGATGGTGCTGCGGCCAAAGCGCGGCGTTTCGCCTTTGATCGCGCAATACATAGAGGGGAAACGCTCGCTCTCGACACCCACAATCTCGATGGTCGGCTTGATCGCCTTTGCGGCGACCGCCATGCCGGCGATCATTCCGCCGCCGCCGATGGGGATGATCAGCGTGTCGAGATCGGGTTGTGCCGCCAGCATTTCCAGCACGATGGTGCCTTGGCCCGCGATAATTTTTTCGTCATCGTAGGGATGAACCCAGACTAAGCCGCGCTCGGCGGCTAGGTTCAGCGCGAAGGTTTTGGCGGCATCGAAATTGTCCCCGTGCAAAATGACTTCGGCGTCGTGACCGCGCGTGTGTTCCACTTTCACGTTCGGCGTGAAGCGCGGCATGACAATGGTGGCGGGAATGCCGAGCCGCTTAGCGTGATAGGCGAGCCCTTGTGCGTGATTGCCGGCCGAGGCGGCGATCACGCCGCGCGTTCGCAGTTCTTTTGAGAGCGATAACAATTTATTCAGCGCGCCGCGTTCCTTGAACGATGCCGTGAATTGGTGATTCTCGAATTTGAGAAAGACTTCGGCGCCGCTGATCTGCGACAGCGTGCGCGAATGCAAGCACGGTGTTTCAATCAGGCTGCCACGAATCGCAGCGGCGGCGGATTGCACCTCTTTTAGCGTAATCGTCATGTCCAATTCACGCTAAATGGGACCGCGAATGACCTGGACGCAAGTTCCAGAGCGGCTCTCAGGGCATCGACCAAACCATTTAGCCGCGCGCACACATGAGGAACTCATTTTCCCATCTGCAAATAATCGACCGCCAACGCGGCGAGCGAGCGGATGCCGAGCAGCAAACCCGACTCGTCGACAAAGAATTTCGGCGAGTGGTTGTCGGAGACTTTACTGAGATCCGCTCCCGGCGGCGAAATACCCACGAAGTAAAACAAGCCCGGAATTTTTTGTTGGTAGACAGAGAAATCTTCGGCGCCGGTAGTCTTGGGTTGAATCTGCGCATTCTTATCCCCGGCAATTCGTTTCAAGGTCGGCACCATCAACGCCGTGAGTTCTTCGTCGTTGCTGGTCACGGCGTAGGGCTTTTCGATCTCGACTTGCGCGGTTGCGCCTTGGCTCGCTGCGATCATATCCGCGGTGTTTTTGATGCGCTTGTGAATGTCGTCGCGCATCGCTTCGTCGAAGGTGCGAATCGTGCCGACCATTTCTACTTCTTCGGGAATGATGTTAAAGCGATTGCCTCCATGGATGCTGCCGATGGTGACGACCGCCGGCTCGTTGGTGATATTCACTTGGCGGCTGACGATGGTCTGCAATCCCAACACTATTTGCGACGCGGTGACGATGGGATCGACGCCGCTCCAGGGTTGCGAGCCGTGGGTCTGACGACCTTTGACTTTGATGCGGAAAATATCCGCCGCCGCCATCATCGGCCCGGAGCGATAGCCGATGGTGCCGGTGTTCATCATCGCAACGACATGCAAGCCGAAGATCGCATTCGGCTTGGGATTCTCCAACACGCCTTCCTTCACCATTAGCGCCGCGCCGCCTTCTTCGCCGCGCGGCGGGCCTTCTTCCGCCGGTTGGAAAATGAACTTCACCGTTCCGGGAAGTTGCTCCTTGACCTTGGCGAACATCTCCGCGACGCCCATCAAAATTGCGACGTGGGTGTCATGACCGCAGGCATGCATCACGCCGACTTCTTTGCCTTCGTATTCGCCTTTCACC
>JANNMV010000294.1:0-7762 GCA_031398205.1 Pseudomonadota bacterium
CACCGGCATCCAGATTCACGGCGGCATGGGTTTCATCGAAGAGACCGGCGCCGCGCAGCATCTGCGCGATGCGCGCATCGCTACGATTTACGAAGGCACGACCGGTATTCAGGCGCTTGATTTGATCGGCCGCAAGCTCGGACGCGATGGCGGGCTGACGCTACGCGCGTTACTCGGAACCATCGGAGAAACCGCTAAAGAGGCGGTCGCAAGTTCGGATGTTCACTGCAGCGCGATCGGTTACGCACTGGTTACGGCCGGGAACGCGTTTGGCGAGGCGACACGATGGATCGGCGAAAGCGCCTTGAAAGATCCGCGCTTGCCCGCCGCCGGGGCGGTGCCCTACTTGATGTGCGCGGGTTATGTGCTGGGTGGTTGGCAAATGGCGCGCGCTGCCATTATCGCGCAGAAAAAACTTGCCGCCGGTGCAGGCGATGCGGAATTTTATAAAGCGAAACTCAGCACGGCGCGCTTTTATGCAGAACATATTTTGCCTAAAGCGCGTGCATTGAGCCACGAGGTTATCAACGGCGCGGAAAGCGTGTTCGCACTGCAAGAATCTCAATTCTAACCGCGCTGGGAGCCGCGTCCTGCTTGCCTCGTGGCATGGCATGGGCGCTGCGCCGCATTCGCATTGCCTGCTGGCGAGGGTGTTTTTTTACTCGACCGCGTGCGGTGTTTGTTGGGCAAGAATAGGATTCGCCGTTGATTCCCAATTTGCGTGGGCCTGCTCGAAGGCCTCCGCGGTTAATGGCCGGCTGATAAAAAAGCCCTGGGCATCGTCGCACCCGTGCAAGTTTAAAAAGCGCTGCTGGTCCAGCGTTTCCACGCCCTCCGCCACTGTAGTCATGCCCAAACTATGGGCCAGATCGATAATCGCGCGCACCAGCACGGCATCGCTCGGATCGGTCGAAATATCGCGCACGAACGAGCGATCGATTTTCAGTGTATCGATTGGGAAACGCCGCAAGTAACTTAAGCTCGAGTAACCAGTGCCGAAGTCATCCAACGATAGCGTCACGCCGAGTAGCTTTAGCGCGCGTAATGAAGCGGCTGCCGCCTCGGCGCTCTGCATGAGGCCAGTTTCGGTGATTTCGAATTCGAGTTCTTCGCCTTTCATCCCATTCGTCAGCAGGACCTCTTGCGTGATTGCCGCCAAGTCCTTCTGCCGCAATTGGCGTGCCGACAAATTAATCGCCAACCGAAACGGCGCAAGGCCACGGCGCCGCCACTCCGCATATTGCGCGCAGGCGGTGCGCAGCACCCATTCGCCGATCGGTACGATCAGCCCCGTATCTTCGGCGATCGGGATGAACTCATCCGGCGCCACCAGCCCGCGTTGCGGATGACGCCAACGCAACAACGCTTCGGCGCCGACGATCGCACCGCCGGGCAGTGCGATTTGCGGTTGATAATGCAGTACGAATTCACCGTGGTTCAGCGCATGTCTCAACCCTGTCTCAACCGCCAGGCGGCCGTGGGCGAGCGCATTGATTTCGCTGGTGAAGAACTGATAACCGTTGCGGCCGTTCTCCTTCGCCAGATACATGGCGGCATCGGCATGTTTCAATAGTTCGTCGAAATCTTTGCCGTCGTCCGGAAACAGGCTAATGCCGATACTCGGCGTAACGTGCAACGGATGTCCGTCGATCAGCGTGACTTTTGCCAGCGACACCAGCACGTGCTGCGCGACGCGGCCGGCATCCGCGGGTTCCGCCAGATCCGCCAGCAAAACGACAAACTCGTCGCCGCCCATGCGCGCAACGGTGTCGACCTCGCGCACGGTCAGACGGATCCGATCCGCGACTTCGCGCAACAATGAATCGCCGACACTGTGGCCCAAGGAATCGTTAATGGTCTTGAAGCGGTCAAGGTCAATGAACAAAACCGCAAGATGATTTTGGGCGCGCCGCGCACGCCCCAACGCCCGCGCGAACTGATCCTGCAGCAACGCGCGATTGGGTAGTCCCGTCAATGGATCATGGTGGGCAAGATGGCGAAACCGTTCCTCGCTTTGCTGCAGATCATGAGTGAGCTGCGACGCACGTGCGTTCACTTGGGCGTGTTGGGTGGCGAGCGCGTACAAAAATCCAAACAACAGTATGCTCAGCAATGAGCCGCCGCCGAGGATAAGCCAGGATTTGGTCCGATCGATTGATTTCTCGAATCTCGGAAGCGTATGCATGACCAACGTCCAAGTCTGTCCGCCCAGTTCCAAGGTTTGTTGCGTGCTATACAGCGGATGAAATTTTGTGTCGGCAAAATGCGGTTGATGGTCGCGGTCGTAAATCAGCGCCTCTTTGGCAAGGAGAACGCTGTCGAACAGTTCAAGATCAAGGCCGGCCTCACTAAGCCGTTCGCCCAGGGTTGCGTCGATCAATTCGCCCATTCGAAATGGGGCAAATACATAGCCCTTAAGAGCGGCGCGGCGGGAATCGATAGCGATGGGAGCGGTGTTGTGTTCATACACCGGCAGATACATGATGATACTGGCCGGACTATCCGCCTGGTTTTCTATCATTAGGTGAACCTTGCTCGTCAGCGCCGCCGTGCCGGTGTCCCGCGCCAGCTCCATGGCTTTGCGGCGGGTGGGTTCGGAAAACATATCGAAGCCCAGTGCGCGGCGATTGAGCGGATCGAAGGGCTCGCGATAGGTGATCGGGATATAAACGTTGCGCTCGCCGCGCGGCAGGATTTCGTAGGTCAAAAAGCCTTCCTGCCACAGCACGGCGACGTGGGCGGCTTTATCGGCGTGCAGGATCAGGGGGGCATAGCCGATGCCTTGGATGCCGGGATAGGCTTCTTCGACGTGCAACGCGTTGACATAGCGTCGCCAATCTTCACGTTTAACCGAGATGGACGTGGCAAATAGCCCAACCCCGCCACGCAAAATCTGTTCGTAACTTTTCATGCGCAGGGTAATCGCCGTGCGCGACGCGTGCGCTTCGTGGTTGAATTTTTCCCGTGCGCTGTCCGCTGCGTATTGACGAGAGAAATACCACGCGACCAAAGTTGCTAACAGACATACCGCGACGGCCAAATAGGCGATCAGCAGTTGCCCGGAAACGTTCGTGAATCTTTTTTCGACTCTTTTAGTATCCATTTTTTAGCGTGCAGCGTACGACAATTCGATCCACTATACCAAGGTTGCGAGAGCTGAGCGATAGAAATCGCAATTGCGCCGCATCAGCTTGACCGGCTAACATATGACTTTATAAATAATGAACGAGGCCGCTATGCCCAAAATCGTTGACTACTATTTTTCGCCTATTTCCCCATGGACTTATCTGGGCCATCCGCGCCTCGCGGCGATGCTGAAAAAATACGGCGCGCAGGTGAATTTGAAGCCCATGGACCTGGGAAAAATATTTCCCGTCTCGGGCGGCTTGCCCCTGCCGCAGCGAGCGCCGCAGCGCCAGGCCTATCGCCTGATGGAGTTAGCGCGTTGGCGCGACCATTTGAAGATGCCGTTGACGATGAAGCCGAAATTTTTCCCGGCGCCGGGGGATTTGGCATCGTGCTGCATCATCGCCGCATCCAAGCAAAGCACCGATGCGGGCATGGGGCTGACGTTCGCCATGCTCCGTGGCGTGTGGGAACAGGAGCGCAATATCGGCGAGGCGGAAACGTTGCAGGCCATGGCCAACGAACAGGGTTTAAACGGTGCGAGTCTGATCGCGCAAGCGCAATCCGACGAAATTAAGGCGACCTACGCGGCCTACACGCAAGAAGCGATGGATCGTCAAGTATTCGGCGCGCCGAGCTTTGTCATCGACGGCGAAATTTTTTGGGGACAAGACCGGCTCGATTTCGTCGAGCGAAAATTGGCGGCGGGTTAAATTTTTTGGCACACAGCTTGAACGATGGCGATTCTGTTTTCGTTCAAGTTGCGAATTTGATTGCGCGACATCGCGATCATGTCCGCACACCCAGCAATAGGTGAATGCCCAGCGCCGGCAAGCCGGCAGCAGTGGACTGGATGCGTGTTTCGTACCACTCTCTTGCTTTGGCCGTTTCATCGACCCAGTGCGACGACAAAAATCCCGCCGCTTCAACTAGCCGCCGGATGGCCGCCGGCGGTTGCAAAAAACTAATCGAAGGATCGCGCGCCCACGGCACCGGAAAATAAATCGGCGTGGCTTCGCCTTGCATGATCTCCTGCGAGGCGTAGCGCCCGTCGTGGCGCAAAACCCGTTGGAACTCCGCGTAAACACTGGGTTTATCTTCGATGTTCATGGTGCTGTGCTGGGTCCACACCAGATCGAAACTGGCGTCCAGAAAAGGCAGGGCCATGGCATTTGCATGCTGATGTCTTACTTGATCGGACAACCCAAGGCGCGCCGTCAGCATTTCTCCGACGCGGCAATATTCTTCTGTGAGATCGACGACGGTAACATCGCAGCCGAACAGCGTCGCAAGGGTACGCGCCGGGCCACCGAGCCCGCCGCCGACATCGAGGATACGTTGCCCCGCTGAAATGCCGGCGCGCTGGGCGAGCTCCAACGTCGATTGTTTGCCGCGGACGTGAAATTGATCGACCGGCGCGAGGTCGTTGATGGTCAGTGCGTCTAAATTTTTTCCCGCGTGACGCAACGCGTTCAGGATGGACGCAGCGAGATCCGTTTGAGCATAGTGCGCGCTGATGCTCATCGAAGGCGCTATGCGCTACGCCAGCGGAGCGCCTTGGCGATCACGATGGCGGCGAGAGGTAGGATTAAGCCGATGAGAATCAACGTAATGTACAGTGACCCCAGTTGGCTGTAATCCGCCGGGACGCTCACCGCACCGGTCGTGGGATCTTTCACTTCGCGCGTGATGATATAAATTTTATTCATATACTTGGTGCCCAGGTTGCTCAGCGATAGTGCTAAGTTGCTGAACGAGGCCATGACGGCAAAGAAGGTCGCCTTCAAATGGGATGGCGCGGAATTCGCAATCCACGCCAGCATCGGCACCATCGCGATTTGGCCGAGGGGCGATTCCAGCGCCGTGTCGATCACGGCGATGAAACGCTGATCGACGAAGCCACCGGTGCGCGCGGCGGTCCATTCGTGCAGACCATAGTACATACTGACCGAAGGCAGGGACAGTATCGTGCCGACGACGGTCAAAAATCCCACGACATAAAAGATCGATCGTTCCGCCATGAAGCGGCGGAAGATAAACAAACCGAACAAGGTCAGCGAGCTGCCAAGTAGCGAAAGTTTGGCGAAGAATTCTTGATCGAATTTGAGCACGTCGATGTACCACCATTGGGATCCGGCGCCGCTACCGGGTAACGCGCGGAACACGAAAATCACGATGGCGGTGCCGAGCAACGTGTTGCGCGCCTCGGGAGTCAGCTCGCGCATCAATCGCCACATCAGAAATAGCACGATGCTCATCGACGCGGCGAAAATTAATTCCTGACCATACTCAATATCGCTTAAGCCGACGATGATGGATACCGACGCGAATGCGAGACCACCGCCCAATACCCACCAATTCACCGGCGGTTTTTCCGCTTGCACGTCGGTGCGGCGCGAGATTTCCTCGGCACTCAATCCTTTCGCGCGCAAACGGCTGCGCTCGCGCCGACGCAGGTGACCGGCGAACCAAACACCGAATATCGAAACCATCGGGATAATCAATGCGAGCAAATAGATGTTCGCATAGACCCCGGATTGTTGCTCCTTGGGTAAGTGTTGTACGCCCGACAGCAAGATCACATTGACAAAGGCCACCAGCACGCCGCCACCGATCAGCGCGACGCGCCCGAGGGTTTGCATCGTGGTGTGCATGGAACGTTGCAATTTCGCGTCAAGCGCTTGCCCCGATTCATCGAAGCGCGGCACGGCTTCAACCGTCATCGCATCGGCGACCGCATCCTGCAGCACATAACCGATGGGCGAGAGCAGGGCCGACAGCACAAACCATTTTTCGGCACTCATGGTTTGGCGCATGGTCGCCGGATCGGTCAGCAAGCCGACCATGATCAGCAAGCTGCATGCCACCAGGGCCGCACCGAGATACACCAACCCGGCCTTATAGCGCCAGAACAAATCCACCAAATGGCCGACCGGCACCTTGAGCGCCCATGGCAGGCCGACCCAAAATCCCAGCGCCGCGAGAAACGCTGCCGAGAGGCCGAGATAATCCTTGATAAAAAATGTGCCGACGATCCCGGTGAGCGCTGAAATCCCATAGGCCACATAAACCATTAGGGGGGGAAGAAAGCTCAGGCGCACTTCGCGTCCCAATTGCAGAATATTACGGTCGATCCAACCCATGATGCCACTAGGTGCGGCCACTGATTGTTGCATTCTTATCTCCGTGGAGAATGGTCAGGCACGCGCTATTATGCCGATTTCACGACGTATTTGGGAGAAGAGATTTGAGGCCATGTCATTGCGAGCGCAGCGACGCAATCTCGTATTTCGTATTGGGAACAGTTCAAAATCGAGATCGCCGCGTCGCCCTTCGGGCGCCTCGCGATGACTGCTTAGCGCATTACGCGCAACGTCGTGTAATATGCGCGCTTTATGGCGTTCGCTCTATCCAAATATGAATTTCACTTCTTGCGCTCGTTTCGTTGTTGCCGTCTTCACGGTCATTATTCTGATTTGCGACCGCGTACAAGCCGAAACATATCCGAATAAATCCGTCACGCTGATCGTCCCGCAAGCGGCGGGTGGCGGAAACGATGCCATCGCGCGCATCGTCGCGCAAAAGCTATCGGAGAATTTAAAGCAGCAATTTATCGTCAACAACAAAGTGGGCGCGGGCGGCAACATCGGCGCGCAAGCCGCGGCGCAAGCGCCGAAGGATGGCTATACGTTATTTCTGGCGCTGAGCAGTGTGTTGGTGGTGAATCCGTCGTTGTACAAACAACCGGGCTTTGACCCGCTGAAAGATTTCATATCCATTGCCGCCGTGGCGACGGCGCCCTATTTGCTTGTGGCCCATCCATCGTTCCCAGCGAAGTCTGTCAAGGATCTTATTGCACTGGCGAAATCGAAGCCCGGTCAACTAACCTTTGGTTCGGCGGGCAACGGCACGTTCAATCATTTAATCGGCGAGATGTTCAACGCCCAGGCGAAAACCGATATCGCCCACATACCCTATAAAGGTGCGGCGGTGGCATTAAACGACGTGCTGGGTGGCCAAATAACGCTCGCGTTTGTTAGCATGCCGTCGTCTATCTCATTCATCAAGGGTGGACAACTCATCGTCCTTGGCACGGCAACGCGAAAGCGAGTTCCGGCGTTTCCCCAGGTGCCGACGATTGGCGAGACGATGCCAGGATTCGGCGCCGATCCCTGGTACGGATTGTTCGCTCCCGCCGGGACGCCCAAGCCCATCGTGACGCAATTACACGGCGCCGTAGTCACCGCGATGAAGAGCAAAGACCTAATCGACAAGCTCGCCCTACAAGGCGCTGAGCCATTCGTGAATAATCCGGAGCAACTTACCGCGATGCTCAAGGCCGAGATGTCGACGTGGGCAAAGATTGTGAAGGACTCGGGCGCGACAATCGACTGACGCATGGGTCACGAGGCAATGGCCCGAGGCCAGCGGCTAGCCTACCGGGTGGCCTAGGGCCAGGGCTACCCCGTAGCGGTGCGGCGTTAGGTATGCGTTGCCAGAAGCCAAGCGGGATGCGGCTCCTGGGAGGACAATCCACCCACGATGTCATCCCGAACCCTTCGCTGCGCTCGAGGGTAAACTCCGTGAGGGATCTGCTTTTTAACCGCGCGTAAAAGCAGATTCTTCGTCGCTTAGC
>JANNMV010000306.1:0-3979 GCA_031398205.1 Pseudomonadota bacterium
CAAGCAGGCCATCAGGTGCGCCAAGCAAGCAATGGCAATGAGGCGTTGGCGTCCATTGCATTCGCCAAACCGGATGTAATTTTGATGGATGTGATCATGCCGGGGGCGAGCGGCTTCGAGATTTGCCAGAAGTTGAAGGCCGACCCGGAGACACTCGATATCCCGTTAGTGTTGATTACGGGATTGCAACGTAGAGATGATCGTATCGCCGGGATCGAAGCCGGCGCCGACGATTTCCTCTCCAAGCCAGTGTATCCGGAAGAGTTGGTGGCGCGAGTGCGTTCCTTGATGCGTCTGACGGAAGCACGCCGGGCGCTGGAAGAAGCGCGGCTGGCGCGGGAGATCGAGCAACGTCAGTGGATCCATCGCATGTTCGAGCGCTATGTTTCACCGAAGCTGGTGAAAGAAATACTCGACGAGGGCAATCAGCGCGAAAATCCGCTCGACCGCTTATCGCGCCTGGAAGTGGTAGCGCTATTCGCCGACATGCGCGGCTTTACCAGCATCGCCGAGAAATTGGAACCCAGCAAGGTCGTCGAACTGCTAAACGATTTTTTTTCCCTGATTACCGCCGTTGCCTATGAACATGAAGGTACGGTGTTCAATATGGCCGGGGATAGTTTGCTGATCGGGTTTGGCGTGCCATTGCCACAGTCGGACAGTGCCGAGCGCGCGGTACGAGCAGGGTGCGCCATGATCAGACGCTTCCAGTCGCACGTGGCGGACTGGCAATCGACCTACGGCGTCAATGTAGGGCTCGGTGTCGGAATCAACCACGGCGAGGCGATCGCCGGCAACGTCGGATCGCCGACCTACATGAGTTACACCATTATCGGTGACGCAGTCAATGTCGCCGCGCGCCTCATGCAAAACGCAAAGGCGAATGAAATCCTGATTTCGGAAACGGTGTTCAGCAGACTCGAGTTGCCCACAGAGGGCATACGGCCCGAACCGCTGCCACCGATGACCTTCAAGGGAAAATCCACACCGATGCCGGTATACTGCGTCCGGGTACTGGAAGAGGCGTGATTAACCATGGGCGCGACCATCTCCTCAGTCCCGGCGACCGGGCGGGTCGCCGCCGAATCGTTTGCGCACGATAATTTTTAACCCAATCCTATGAAGTTATGACTATCGAGCCCACTAACCATTCTCCGACGGTGTTGATCATTGACGATTCCGAGGATATGCGCCAATTGGTGCGTCACTACATCATGGTGGAATGGCGCGGCGCCAAAATAGAGGACTGGGATCCTGTGGTACGCGGCAAACCCGGCAGCGATTTTCCGTGGCGCAACTACGACGCAGTGCTACTCGATTATATGTTGGGCGCCGAAGATGGGTTGATCTGGCTGCGCGAATTTAGACGCGATCCGAACTGTCCGCCGATCATCTTTATGACGGGGCAGGGAAGCGAAGAGATCGCCGTTCAAGCGCTGAAATCGGGTGCCCACGATTACCTGCGCAAACATGATTTATCTCAAGGCCGACTGGTCGGTTCGTTGCGCGATGCATTTTCCGAAAATGATATCGCGCCACCGCCGGTGGCGTTTGATCTGCCGGATTTACCGATGTCGGAGAATATCGGCGCGGTGGCGACGCGTTCGCACTCGATTCGCGATGCCATGGTGGCGCAAGATACCGCCACCAGCCACCAGCCGCGGTTGGACATTTCCGGCTATGCCGTGCTACGCAAGATCGGTTCGGGCGGCATGTCTACGGTTTACCTCGCAAGGCGGGAATCGGACGACGCGTTGACCGTGCTGAAACTGCTCAACGCCGATTTGTCGCGCGAGAATGAGTTTCTGCGCCGCTTCATTCGCGAATATGGCATTTTGTCTAAGCTTTCAAGTCCCCATATCGTGAAGATCTTCGACCAAGGTTATACCGACCAGCATGTCTACATCGCCATGGAATACTTTGACGGTGACGATCTTAAAGCACGCATCGATCGCGGCATCCCGCCCGAGGAGGCCATTGTGCTGATGATCCAGATGGCGAAGGGTCTGCAAGCGATTCACGCCGCCGAGGTGATTCATCGCGATCTGAAACCGCAAAATATTATGTTTCGCGCCGACGGCTCGCTCGCCATCCTAGATTTCGGCATCGCCAAAATCGTATCGGAAGAAACGCAGTTGACCGAGCATGGTCAAGTCTTCGGCACGCCTTATTACATGAGCCCGGAGCAGGGTACGGGCAAGATTCTGGACGCGCGTAGCGATTTGTACAGCCTCGGCATCATCTTCTACGAAATGCTGACGGGAAAACGTATGTATAGCGCCGAGAATGCCGTTGCCTTGATCTACAAGCACTTGAACGATCCGATTCCGTTCTTGCCCGCCCAGCTATCGCAATACCAAACCTTGTTGGATCGAGCCGTCGCGAAGGCGCCGCAGGATCGTTTCGAATCTGCCGCAAGTATGCTTGCCTATATCGAAAAGCAATTACCGAATTAGCGGGTAAATTCACGGCGTTTCCCGATGGCCGACGTATAATGCGCCCTCGCCATGATTACGCTAGATTTTCGCCTGAGCTCCGCGTTACAACATCAAAGCCTGCTGCCGCTAGCCGGATCGGCGGACGCGTTGATCCTGGCGAAATTATCCGAGCAGTACCGCCCACTCGTTATCTTTACCGAGAGCGCTTGGCATGCGCAGCGTTTACGCGCCGAAATTTTGTGGTTCGCACCGACAAAATCCGTTTATCTGTTGCCCGATTGGGAAACGCTACCCTATGACCAGATTTCTCCGCATCAGGACCTGATTTCCGAGCGGCTCGCCACCCTCTATCAGTTCTCGCGCAATGCGTGCGACATCGCCTTACTGCCGATCACAACCGCGCTTTATCGCCTGCCACCCCAGGCGTTCCTCGCCGCCCACACGTTCTTCTTGCGGCAAAATGAAAAGTTGGATTTGCCCGCGCTGCGCTCGCAATTAACCGTTGCCGGTTATGCCAACGTCAGCCAGGTTTTGCGTCCCGGTGAATACGCCATGCGCGGTGGCTTGATCGATTTATTTCCGATGGGAAGCGTCGTACCGTATCGCATCGATCTGCTCGATTCGGATATCGAATCGATCCGCACCTTTGACGTTGATACGCAACGCAGCATCTATCCCGTTAACGAAATTCGTTTGTTGCCGGCGCGCGAGTTTCCATTCGATGAGGCCGGGCGTAGCGCGTTCCGCCAAAATTTTCGCGAGAAGTTTGAAGGCGATCCGTCGAAAAGCACGCTGTATAAGGATGTCAGCAACGGCATCGCACCGGCCGGCATTGAGTATTACTTGCCGCTATTTTTCGACAGCACGGCGACGCTATTCGATTATCTTCCCGCCAGTGCCCGAGTGTGTTTGCACCACGGTATCACACTGGCGATCGAGCAGTTTTGGCGCGACGCGAAATCTCGTCATGAGCTGCTCGGTGGTGATCGAACGCGACCTATTTTGAAGCCAGTGGATTTATTTTTGAATGCCGAGGATTTCTTTATCGGACTCAAGTCGTTCGCGCGCATCGACCTGCCCGCATTCGTCGCAATAGCGGACCCCGAGGAAGTTAAAGCCGGGCAGATTGACACAGCGCCGCTGCCTGCGCTGGACGTGGATCGCCGCGCCAACAACCCAATTGAAAAATTAGCCGCGTTTGTCAACGCATTCCCCGGACGCGTGCTGATCGTCGCGGAAAGTCTCGGCCGACGCGAAACCCTGCTCGAATTGTTTGGCCGCCATACGCTAAAGCCCACGACTTGTGACGACTACGCGGCGTTTGTCGCCAGCGACGAACGTTTCATGCTCACGGTCGCTCCGCTTGCCTGGGGCTTCGTTTTGACGCAGCCACATTGGGCGATCATCACTGAAAATGAGTTATATGCCACACAGGTCAAACAAACGCGGCGCCGCGATGCGCGCAAGGTCACCTCGGAAAGCATGTTGCGCGACCTATCGGAACTGCGCATCGGCGATGCGGTCGTTCACGCACAACACGG
>JANNMV010000317.1:0-6564 GCA_031398205.1 Pseudomonadota bacterium
AATGGGTTCAAAGTGATCCCAATTGTCGTTCAGCAGTTGAAATTCGAAGCCGTCGGGGATGCCCTGTTCGGCCCAGGGAATGGGATTCGGCTCGTATCCGCCCATCACCAAGCCGCCGACTTCTTCTTTGTAATAAGTCAGCCGATCGGGATCGCGCAGCGTCGGTAAATTTTTCATCACGCCGGCGATCGGTTCGGTGACGATGTATTGATGCTGCACCGAAACCAGCGGCACGTTCACGCCGGCAAGTTGGCCGATGGCGCGCGCCCATTGACCGGCGCAGTTCACGATAACTTCCGCTTGAATATTTCCCTGATCGGTCACGACGCCGCTGACGCGCCGATTGTTTTGCTCGATCGCGGTGACACGACAATCCTCAATGATTTGCACGCCGCCCATACGCGCGCCCTTCGCCAGCGCCTGCGCGATGTCGGCGGGATTCGCCTGCCCATCGGTCGGCAGAAACGCCGCGCCGACCACATCGCCCACATCCATGATCGGCCACAGATCGCGCGCTTCATTCGGCGTGAGGAGGTGCATTTCCAAGCCAAAACTGTGCGCCGTGGTCGCCTGGCGTTTGATTTCGGTCATACGTTCGGCATTGCATGCCAGGCGCAGGCCGCCATTGCGCTTCCAGCCGGTTGCTTGGCCCGTTTCCTGTTCGAGCTTGTCGTATAGCTCGACGCTGTATTTCAACAACTGGGTGATGTTGGCGGAGGTGCGCAACTGGCCGACCAAGCCTGCGGCATGCCAAGTGGAGCCGCTGGTCAGTTTGGCGCGTTCCAGCAGCACAACGTCCTTGACGCCCAGTTGCGCCAGGTGATACGCGACGCTGCAACCGATGATGCCGCCACCGACAATGACGACCCGCGCCGACGAAGGGAATGCGCGCACGCGCGGGTTAGGCCTTATTGGCGGGCGGTGTGGCGTCTTTCTTTTGCCCCAAAATCGTCATCGCCGACTGCACCATCGTTGCGACATCGGTAAGATTGCTCGGCACAATCAAGGTATTGCCGGTCTTCGCCAAGTTACCGAATGCGGCAATATACTGCTCCGCGACTTTCAAGTTCGCTGCTTGCAAACCGCCTTCCGAACCGATCGCGGAGGCTACCGTGCGCACGGCCGAGGCGGTCGCTTCGGCGATGGTTGTGGTCGCAGTGGCTTCACCTTGCGCCTTGTTGATGGCGGCTGCTTTTTGGCCTTCGGATTTCAAAATGTCCGCTTGCTTCAAGCCTTCGGCCAGATTGATTTCCTCTTGTTTTTGGCCTTCCGATTTGGCAATCAGCGCGCGCTTCTCGCGCTCGGCTGTAATCTGCGCCTGCATCGAGTGTAAGATCGCGGCGGGCGGCGTGAGATTTTTGATTTCGTAACGCAAAACTTTCACGCCCCAAGTGCGGCCCGCCTCGTCAAGCACCGCGACCACTTGATGGTTGATCACATCGCGGCTTTCAAAGGTCTTGTCGAGTTCCATTTTGCCGATTTCAGAACGCAACGTCGTCTGGGCGAGTTGGGTGATGGCCGAGAGCGGATCCGACGAACCATAGGATGCCAAGCGCGGATCCATGATCTGGTAATAAATGATGCCGTCGACAGCAAGTTGGGTGTTGTCGCGCGTGATACATACTTGCTCCGCTACATCAAGCGGCACCTCTTTCAGTGAATGCTTATACGCGACGCGGTCGAAAAACGGCACGATCACGTTGAGCCCCGGCTCCAAAGTACGCGAGAATTTGCCGAGGCGCTCGACTACCCACGCGTTCTGTTGTGGTACGACGCGAACGCCTTCAATCACCACTACGACAACGAGAGCCAGCATTAGAAACGGGATGGCCCAGCCGTGCGTCGGCGGAAAACTCCACATGACCACGCTGGCCATCAGTACCGCGATAATTTTTGCGAGCATTAAGCTACTCCTTGAAAGTTGAGGTTATTGATCCGAAGGTGAACGCGACACACGCAATTCGCTGCCTTCCGCGCCGCGGATATAAAGCATGTCGTTGAGTTGAACATTGGCATCACCGACTAATTCGGCATCCCAGGTCGAGCCACGATATTTCACGCGCACGCGTTTGGAATTCTGGTCGAGCCACGATTCAAGGGTGACTACTTGGCCGACATCGAGGGAGCGATCCTGCGGCGTCGTCGTCGGACGCGATTGATGCCAGCGATTTACCGCGACCAGCCCAATGGTTGCGAGGATGCCGACGCAAGCGACTTGCGCCAACGCACCGGCGCCAAGATAGGCCGCGAGGGCGCCGGCGAATGCGGCGATGCCCAACACCAGCAAATAGAAAGTGCCGCTGGTCACTTCGATGATGATTAGGACCAGGCCGGCGATCAGCCACATTAAATAATCAGACATGAATTCCCTTTTTCCATCACGGCGTTTGCGAAATTTCGCACAGGACAACTATTCCAACATGTCATCCTGAACGAAGTGAAGGATCTGCTTTTTTACGGTGGCCAAAGCAGATCCTTCACTTCGTTCAGGATGACATGTGCTAGGGCTCAGGATGACATGTGCTAGGGCTCAGGATGACATGTGCTAGGGCTCAGGATGACATGTGCTGCGCTCAGGATGACATTCGTTGTAGCCACTGCGCATAGGCATTTTCGAAGCGTTTCAGGTTTTCATTAGTGTAAGAAACGTAGTCGAAATCGATGCTCGAATACAGTTCCGACATAATACTCCACATGGTTTCGCGCAGTAGCGACGCGCATTTCATGGCGTGAAATTGTTTCAGCAGTGCGTCATCGACGCAGCCAAAATAGTGCTCTAACAAAGTTGCGGTAAGACCGTCATCGAATTCGTTGTTTGACGCAAGACCGCCCAAATCGAACAGCGGACTGTTGTAACCGGCGTAGTCCCAATCGATCAGCCACAGGCGTTTACCGTCGTCGAGAAAATTCGCGGCAAGCAAATCGTTGTGGGAAAACACTACGGGCATAGCGCCAACAGCCGCTTCCAGATTGGCTGCGCAAGGCACTAGGCTTGCGAGTAAGGATTGGCGCGGACCCTGGCTCTGCCTCAAGTTGGAAAAATAACCGCGCAAAATATGGAACACCCAGAACGTCAACACCGCGCCTTCCAGGTGAGCGGCTATGTTTTGGTGGGTGCGTTTGAGAAGATCGACGACGCGCGGCAAATTGTTGCGAACGTCCGCAGCCTCGTAGGTCTTACCTTCGATGTATTGCAACACCATCACGCCTTGATCGGCATACATCACCGCCGGTGAAATGCCCGCGGCGTGTGCGGCGCGACTTGCGGCGCGTTCGTTGAAACGCCATATACCGTGCAACGGAATATCATCGCCCAGGCGTACCACGTATTGCTGCGCATGATCGTTGACGAGGTAATTGTGATTAGTCATACCGCCCGCAAGCGGCTGGGGATCGACCTTGCCGGACCAACAGGGCAAAGCCGCGATGCGCGTGGCGGCTTGTTCCGGGTTCACGCCGCGCGCAGGTGCCAGGCTTTCGGACGGCAAAAGGTTTGGATACCGTAGTGCGACAGGGTCACGCCTACACCGGAATGGCCGATGCCTGACCACGGCAGACGCGGGCTGACGCGATCGCAGCAATTCCAGTAGGCCGTCCCGGCGTTTACTTGCGACAAAATTTTCTCCGCGCGGCGCTGTTCGCGAGTGTAGACGCTCGCCGTTAAGCCGTAATTCGAATCGTTCATCAACAGCAGTGCTTCGTCGTCATCCTTGACTTTTTGGATGCCGATAATCGGGCCAAAACTTTCTTCGCGCATCACCTCCATGGAGTGATTTACATTGGTTAACACCGTTGGCGAAAAATAGTTGCCGGGCCCCGCTATACGTTTACCGCCGTGCAGCACGCGTGCGCCTTTGGCTTTGGCATCGGCGACTTGCTGGTCGAGCACATTTAACTGCGCCGCGCGAGTGAGGGGGCCGATGTAAGTTTTTTCGTCCATCGGATCGCCGACGATGAAATTTTCCACTTCGTGCACGAACGCATCGACGAAGTCATTATAGATTTTGCTGTGAACGTAAATGCGTTCCACCGAGCAGCAACTTTGTCCGGCGTTATAGAACGCGCCGTCGGCGGTGCTCGCGGCGGCGTTCTCAATATTGATGTCGTCGCAAACATAGGCGGGGTCTTTGCCGCCGAGCTCGAGTTGTTGTTTCAACATACGGCCCGCGACCGCTTCAGCGATGCGCTTACCGGTCGCGTAAGAGCCGGTAAAAAACACGCCATTGATCGGCTGTTCGAGCAAGGCCGCGCCCGCCGCGCCGCTGCCGACAACGACCTGAAATACATGTTGCGGAACCCCGGCTTGATGCAGTAGCGCGCCGATGGCTAGGCCCGTCAGGGTCGCGAATTCAGATGGCTTGTAGAGCACCGCGTTGCCCGTCAGCAACGCCGGAACGAAGACATTTCCACCGACGAAGTAGGGATAATTCCACGCCGAAATATTCGCGATCACACCCAGCGGCTCGTGGGTAATCCACTCGTGGGTATCGCCCTCGGTCATATGCGCTTCGTGCTGCGTTGACGCGGCGACGCTGTCGCAAAAGAAATCGATGCGCGGAAACAGGCTGTTCAATTCGGCGCGCGCCTGGCGAATCGGTTTGCCCATTTCGGCGGTGAGTGTTTTCGCCAACGGTTCCAAACGGTCGGCAACCAGGGCGCGAAAACGTTGCAGGCAAGCGATTCGTTCCTTGAGAGGCGTCACCGCCCAGGTTTTTTGCGCCGCGCGAGCGCTGGCGTATTTGTCGGCGATAGCGGCGGCGCTGTCGTCGGATAGTTCTTTGATCAGTGTGTTGTTCGCGGGATTGAGAATTTTGAGCATGGTTATCGTTTCGTCAAGCAGATGATTTGGCGCGTGCCGCGCTTAGGAATTCATCAAGGATGGGTTGGGCGTCGAGCAAGTCTTTGCGCGCGGGATCTTGAAACTCGGGATGCCACTGTACGCCGAACAGATAGCTATCACCTTGCCAGCGCAGCGCCTCGGGAATGCGGTCCGGCACGGACCAGGCTTCCACGGTCAGGTCCTTGCCGATGTCCTTCGGTGCTTGGTGGTGCACGGTATTGACCTTTGCTTTCGACATACCGGGAAACAATTTCGCCAAGCCGGAATTCGGCACGAATTCCACTTCATGGAACGCCTGGTCGTATAGCGCCGCGTCACGATGACTTTGCGCATCGGCCCGCTGCGTGCGAATGTCCTGAAACAGCGAGCCGCCCATGGCAACGTTTATCAATTGCACGCCGCGGCAAATACCGAGCACCGGCTTACGTTCTTTCATGAAGGCGCGGGTCGATGCGATCTCGTAGTCGTCGCGAATCTTGTCGCCGCTCCACTCGGGTTTCATCGGCGTCTCGCCGTAACTCGTCGGGCTGAGGTCGGCGCCGCCTTGTAATACCAAGCCGTCGAGCTCGCGCGCGTAGTCGCCGAGCTTGATTGGGCTGTTTTCTTGCGGCGCCGGAATCATGAACAGCATGGCGCCGCTCGACATCACCCAACGCGCAATGGATTGCTCCAGGTATTGCAAGGTCTTGCCCTTGAAGATATTG
Organism: Pseudomonadota bacterium; assembly: GCA_031398205.1. Classification (GTDB taxonomy): domain Bacteria; phylum Pseudomonadota; class Gammaproteobacteria; order Burkholderiales; family JALYOK01; genus JALYOK01. The sequence continues at coordinate 5,545 of JANNMV010000317.1, forward strand.
CGATTCGGGTCGGGATGAAAAAAGCAGGCGGATAAGCCGATTTTTAGCATGAGTTAAATTTCCAAAATGTAACCATACACCACCATGTCATCCTGAGCCCTTCGCTGCGCTCGAGGATAAACTCCGTGAAGGCTCTGCTTTTCTCGCGGGTAAATCGCCAAACCGGTCACGACTAAGATCCGTCCACGCAGGATTCTCAGACTGAATCAGCGCAATTTTCTTCGCTCGTAGCCAACCTTTGAGTTGCTTCTCGCGTTCAATCGCAGCCACGACGTCACCTGTTTCCGCGAAATAGACTAGCCGATCGATGTTGTATTTTGCCGTAAAGCCCTCGATCGATTTTGACTTATGCTCAAACACTCGTCGTTCGAGATCGTTGGTCACGCCGATGTACAAGCGACGCGATTTGCTTGCCATAATGTAAACGAAGTAGCGTTTGCTATTCACGCTAACAATCCTATACCCCACATGTCATCCTGAGCCCTTCGCTGCGCTCGAGGGTAAACTCCGCGACGGATCTGCTTTTTTGGCGCTTGAAAAACCAAAGCAGGTCCTTCGCTGCGCTCAGGACGACATTTCAATTGCTCAGGATGACAGTTCAATTAAAAAGCTTCGGAAAAAATCCGCACAAAATCCTCATTCGTACAAGGCCGCGGATTAGTCAGATGGCAAATGTCCGGCACGGCGATGGCGACCAGGCGATCCAAATGGCTGGCATTCACACCCATCTCGCCCAATCGCGCAGGAATGCCAATCTCCATTTTCAATTGCGTCAACCAGTCGATGAATGCATCGGCGCTGGCGTCTTTGCTGGATTTTTCCACGCCAACGGTTTGCGCCAGAATATAAAATTTATCCAGAGCGGCGGATTTATTGAAGCGCATCACATGGTCGATCATGATGCCGTTCGCAAGACCATGGTGCATGTCGACGACGGTGCCCAGCGCGTGGGCGCAGGAGTGAGTCGCGCCCAGATCTTTTTGGAACGCGATAGCCCCCATCATCGAGGCCATCATCATG
>JANNMV010000420.1:0-3188 GCA_031398205.1 Pseudomonadota bacterium
ACTCGTGTATAGTACCGCTAATTCATGGTGCCGGAACGCATTTCTTGCGTTCTGGTTAAACGGGAAACAGGTGCGGAAATCCTCCAAAACCTGTGCTGCCCCCGCAACGGTGAGTGAGTATTCGCGTCATCAATGGGTCACTGGGTGTACTGCCTGGGAAGACGATGATTCGAAGAAACGAAAGTTTCGCCTCACGAGCCCGGATACCGGCCTGAAAGCTTGCGATTGCAAGCGTTGCGGAAATATCGCGGGGATGCGATAGCTGCGTTGGCCATCTTTGCGGTTGGTTCTCGTTGCCGGTGCGTTAAGCACCACCCCCTTTATTTCCTTGTTCAATATTGACAAGGAATGTCTGTGAAACTTAAATTAGTATTGCTTGGAACAGTTGCCGTCGGCCTCGCTCGTGCGGCCTTTGCCGAAGATCCTTCTGTGTTGGAAACCATGGTTGTGACGGCAAACCGTACGCAAGAACGGTTAGCACAAACGCTGCAACACACGACCCTGATCACGCCAGAGCAGATTCGCAATTCCGGCGCGGCGGATTTGCCAACGTTGCTGCGCCAGGAAGCCGCGCTGGAAATTGCGCAGTCAGGCGGCGTTGGCAAACAAAGCAGCACGTTCATGCGTGGGGCTAATTCGAACCACACGCTGGTGCTGATCGATGGCATACGCGCGAATTCGGCAACCGCGGGCGCCACCGCACTTGATCAGATCATGCTGGATCAGGTTGATCGAATCGAAGTGGTGCGTGGCAACGTCAGTAGCCTATATGGTTCGGAAGCGATTGGCGGGGTGATTCAGATTTTTACCAAGCGCGGCAAAGGCGAGCCGAGCTTGAGCATGGCGGCAGGTTATGGCACGGAAAACACTGCGCGGTTCAACGCCGGTTATGGCGGCGTGGCCGGTAACACGCGCTTTAACGCGAACCTATCGGCTTTTCACAGCGACGGATTTTCCGCCATCAATCGCGATTTTATTCCGCTGGCATTTTTTTCCAAGGCGGGCGACGAAGATAACGACGGCTATCGCAATTTAAGTTTTTCGGCGAACCTGTCGCACCAATTGTCGCCCGGACAAAACCTTGGATTCACGGCGTTGCACAGCGACGGCAAGGTGGAATTCGATGGGGACGGCGTCAATTCCTCAAAATCCAAATTGACAACTTGGTCGCTCTATTCAAGCAATCAGATCGGCGAAACATGGCGATCCAAAGTGACGCTGGCGCGAGGCATCGACGATCTGAAGAGTTTTCAAGACGGCGTGGCCACGACGCGCTTCAAGACGACCAACAACCAATTCGGCTGGCAAAACGATATAGAGATTGCCGAAGGGCACAGCCTCGCCGCCGGCCTGGAATACCTAAATCAAGATGTCGTAAGCACTACGCAGTTCTCAACCACGGACCGTAGTGCGACGAGCCGTTATTTAACTTATTTCGGCGAATTGGGAGCGCACACCTTACAGATCAATGGCCGCCACGACTGCTATTCTGATTTCGGCGGCAACTTTTCTGGATTGTTGGGATACGGCTACCGCATAACTGAAAATTGGCGAGTTACCGCCGGTGTGAGTAACGCGTTTCGCGCACCAACCTTTAACGAACTTTACGATCCCAGTTTCGGTTTCGGCAACCCGAACCTGAAACCGGAGAAAGCGCGCAGTACCGAGCTGGGGCTGCAATACCAAACAGCCAGCCAACATGTGAAGGCGGTGATGTTCCGCACTCGCACCGACGATTTGATCGTCGGCGTATTTGATCCAGTGACCTTCAATTTCCCCGCTACTAACCTCGACCACAGCGAAAGCAAAGGCCTGGAACTCAGCTATACCGGTGAATTGGGGCCGCTAGAACTGCGTGCCAGTTTTACTGAGCAACGTTCTAAAAACCTCGATACCAGCGAGCGTCTGTTGCGTCGCGCGAATCGCTTCGGCAGCCTCGGCGCCCAATACCGGTTTGGGGATTGGCGCACGGGCGCTGAAGTGTTGGCCAGCGGCAATCGCCAAGACTTTGAGGTTCGCGCTCCCTTTGGTAAGGTCGCGCTGAGCGGGTACTCGTTGGTGAATCTGACCGCTTCGTATCAGTTCAGGCCCCATAGCGGCGTCGCCTTAAGGCTCGAAAATGTATTCGACACGCAATACGAATTGGTGCGCGGTTACAATACCCAAGGTCGTTCTTTCTTTGTGAATTTCACCCATGCGTTCAAATAGTCTGACGGATGCCGCGTTCTACCATTGAAGTCAGCGAACAAGCCGGCGTGCGCTATCTGCACTTCGGCTCCGAGTGGATCCAAGGCGCGATGCGGATTTCCCGGCCCAATGCCTTGGAACTCGCCTATACAAAAGATTTCATGGCCGCATTATTGTTGCGGCCCGAGGCGAAACGGTTTTTGCTGATTGGCTTGGGGGCGGGCTCGATCGCGAAGTTTATTTATCATCACATCCCCGAATCCCATCTCACCGTCGTAGAGATAAATGAGCGCGTGCTGCATGTCGCGCGGGAATTTTTTGTGCTGCCGGACGATGGTGGTCGGCTCGATATTGTAATCGACGACGGTGCGCGCTACGTGCAGGACACCACGGCAAAATTTGACACTATTTTTGTTGATGGCTTTGATCGCCACGCCCGCGTTGGCGCGCTGGACACTTTGGCGTTTTACCAGGCGTGCCGCGCGCGGCTTTCCGATAACGGACTGATCGCAGTGAATCTATTCGGTCGCACGCGGCGATTTGATGCCAGCATCAATCGCATCGCCCAAGCGTTTGACGATCGCATCGTGGTGTTGCCGCCGTCGGAGGGGGGCAATGTTATTGCCTTCGGCGTATTGGGAGAGACCGTCGAATTGCGTGGCAACGAACTTAAGGCGCAAGTGCGCAAATTGCGCGACACCGCCGGGCTTAACTTGAGCCACGTCGTCCGTGGCTTGGAAGCGACTGATAACGTTTAGCCAACGAGGCGCTGCGCCAGCACCCGCACCCAGCTTGCCTCGTGGCAATGCATGCCTTAAGAGCCGCTCTGGATAAGCCTCTTGGGGCATGCCATTGAGAATAACGTCGTCTATGCGCGCGCCAAAAAGTTTGTTATCTTGCGCGCCATGATGCACATCCATCGCTTGAAACCGCTTTGACCGCGCCGCGCATCGCGCTGGTACGGGCTCGCTACTCGCCGTTCGGCGGCGCGGAACGGTTTG
>JANNMV010000440.1:0-5581 GCA_031398205.1 Pseudomonadota bacterium
CCGTAGCACGACGGAAATTGGCGCAAACTCCGTATCCATGGCCGCCGCCGCGCTGAAGCTTGCTAATCGCATTTTCGGGCGCATCAACGATCAGCGCGTGCTTTTCATCGGCGCCGGCGAAATGATCGAGCTGGTCGCGACTCACTTTGCGGCGCAGACGCCAAAACACGTGACGGTTGCCAATCGCACCCTGGAGCGCGCCAAACATTTGGCCGACAAATTCCATGGTAGCGCCATTACGTTGGGCGAATTGCCCGACCACATCGCCACCCACGACATCATCATCACCTCGACCGCCAGCCCCTTGCCGATACTTGGCAAAGGGCTGATCGAACGCGCCATTAAGCAGCGCAAACACCGCCCGATTTTCATGGTGGATCTCGCCGTTCCGCGCGACGTTGAGCCCGAAGTTGCCGACTTGCGCGACGTGTTCCTTTACACCGTCGACGATCTTGGCGCGGTGGTTCAAGAAGGCTTGGGTAAGCGTGAATCGGCGGTCGCGGCGGCGGAATCCATTATCGCCAACCGCGTCACGGAATTTGGCCAATGGCTCGAAGCACGTGCCTCAGTGCCGACCATCCGTCAATTGCGCGAACGTGCCGAGCAATATCGCGTCGCGGAATTGGAGCGCGCGCAGCGCTTGCTCGCGCGGGGCGAAAACCCCGAGCAAGTGCTTGAAGCGCTGAGCCGCGGCTTAATGAACAAATTTATGCATCATCCCTCTCGCGCATTGCAAGATGTCGACACCAACGAGCGCGCCGCGCTGATCCGCCTCCTCAATCAGCTTTTCCCCAGCAGCGATCCAGAATGAAAGCATCGATACAACAAAAACTCCTGTCCCTCAAAGACCGGCTGGGGGAACTCGACAAGCAATTGTCGAGCGAGACCGTCACCGCGAGCATGGACAACTACCGCAAACTGACCAAGGAGCACGCCGAGATTTCACCCGTGGTGTCGCTGTTTCAAAAGTATCAGACGGTCGAAGCGGATATGGCCGCCGCGCAAGAAATGGCGAGCGATCCCGACATGCGCGACTACGCCGAAGCGGAAATTAGAAGCGGCAAGGAAAAACTTTTATCCTTAGAAAAAGATTTGCAAACGCTGTTGTTGCCGAAAGACCCGAACGACGAGCGCAACATCTTTCTAGAAATTCGCGCCGGCACCGGCGGCGACGAAAGCGCGCTGTTTTCCGGCGATTTATTCCGCATGTATGCGCGCTATGCCGAGCGCAATCGCTGGCAAGTGGAAATCATTTCCGAGAGCCTGGGCGAAGTCGGCGGCTACAAAGAAGTCATCGCAAAAATCATCGGTCAGGGCGCCTATTCAAAACTGAAATTCGAATCTGGCGGCCATCGCGTGCAGCGCGTACCGTACACGGAAACCCAAGGGCGCATTCACACCTCTGCATGCACCGTCGCGATCTTGCCGGAAGTGGACGATGTCAGCGATATCGTCATCAATCCAGCGGAAATTCGCATCGATACCTTTCGTGCCAGCGGCGCCGGCGGCCAGCACATCAACAAGACCGATTCCGCCGTCCGCATCACGCACATGCCCACCGGCATCGTGGTCGAGTGCCAAGACGGTCGCTCGCAGCACAAAAATAAAGCGCAAGCGATGTCGGTTCTGGTCGCGCGCATCAAGGATAAACAAGAGCGCGAACAACACGCCAAACAAGCCGCCGAGCGTAAATCGCTGATCGGCTCCGGCGATCGCTCGGAACGCATCCGCACCTACAACTTTCCGCAAGGCCGCGTCACCGATCACCGCATCAATCTCACCTTGTACAAAATCGATTTCGTTATGGACGGCGATATGTCCGAGATTACCAACGCGCTGATGGCCGAACATCAAGCGGAACAACTAGCTGCGCTCGGCGAATCGAATTGATCCCACTGGAAGCTAAGAGCGCGACGACGCATATTGATGTCATTCCCGCGAAGGCGGGAATCCATTCTGCTTTTATAATTGCCGATGCGATGAAATTTGCGCAACGCAAAATTGATCTTGTCGACGCGCGCGTCCTGCTCCAATACACATTGCAAACCAATCGCGCCCATCTAGCGACCCATCCCGAACGAGTCTTGAGCGACGCGGAGAAAAATCGATTTAGCGACTACGTTGAGCGCAGAAAAAGCGGCGAGCCGGTCGCCTATATCGTCGGTGAACGCGAATTTTTTGGGCTCACGTTCAAGGTCACGCCTGCCGTATTGATCCCGCGTCCAGAAACGGAACTGCTCGTAGAGCAAGCACTGGAGCGGATTCCCGAGCATCGGCCGGCACGAGTATTGGACTTAGGAACCGGCAGCGGCGCCATCGCGATTGCCATCGCCAAACATCGTCCGCTCGCTCACGTCACCGCCGTTGACGCCAGCAAAGCCGCCTTGGAAATCGCATCGCAAAACGCGCGATGGCTTTTGGGCGAACGAATATCATGCGTGGAATTTCTGCACAGCGATTGGTTCAGCGCGGTGCGCAACGAGCCGTTTGATTTAATCGTTTCCAACCCACCCTACGTCGCCGAAGGCGATGCCCACCTCGACCAGGGCGATCTGCGTTTCGAGCCGAAAACGGCACTGGCCGCAGGCCCGCGTGGATTGTCGGCCCTGGCACACATTGCCCGGAACGCCGCGCCCCGCTTGGTTCCTGGCGGATGGCTATTATTGGAGCATGGTTACGACCAGGGCAATGCGTGCAATGAGTTGATGGCCGCAGCAGGCTTCGCCCACGTCGCCACCCATCAGGATCTGGCCGGCATCGATCGCGTCACGCTCGGACAGTTCCCAAATATTCCATTTTAATTTTGGCTAGCGTTCAGATGGGACCTGTCCAGTCGAGGGATGTCGCCGACAATCGCGCCAACGCTGCCATAAACTCTCGAGAATCGATAGGAAAATTGTCGCGCTAACCAGCGGTATGCGAATCGCGGCCATTAGGTGGAGCGCAACATTGCGCCAGAGCCGGCCATTGAAGAAACAACCTTACGCAAGCCAGAAAGCCGCCGTTCAACGGGGCGCTAAGGGGCGCGCCGCTTTTGGCGCATCCCGCTTGGACCTAGGGCTTGAGTATCAACGTAAGCATCAAGAAGCCGACGAATCATGCGTTGGTATTGTGTGTGATGCTTCGTGGCTTCGGACTTGAAGAACTCGATACTTTTTTTGCTCAAAGCCAGAGTAACTTTAACGCCTTCTTCACGAAAAGCCAACTCGGTCGGAGAGGGAAGAAAGTCGGTAACAACCTGAGTCTTGCCCAGTGGTTCATCCGTGTATTTTATTTTAGTTCCGGCATAACGCCGGCTTACAACGGCATTAGCCTTCACTGAAACTTCGCTACGCTGCGTTTTCGCGCTCATAAATAACCTTTCCTTTGCGCCAATAGCCAGCGCCGATGATTCGAATAACGGAGGCGCGATAGGTGAATCGCACCGTAAGCACACCGCCATCAACCTCCCCGAAGCAATAGAACCGCTCTTCGGTTTGACTGTGGGTGATGTCCCTGGCAATCACGCGCTGTGGATCGGCGAATGCATATTGGGCGCGGGTAAAAGAAACGCCGTGCTTAAGCTGGTTTTCAGCGTCCTTGCCGGCATCCCAATCAAAGCGAGTGTTTGCCATGAGCGAACATTAGCACTAGGCAATATAAAAAGCCATACGTCCGTATGGAAATCCTGACGTCGCCTATATGTCGCCGGCGAAGCCGGTCGGCTCGATGGGTTGGTTAGCCGCGGCCGAGAACGCGGCGTGAAAGGCAACAGTAGCATCCGGGAAGGAGTCACCAAAGCGGACGACCTGGAAATGCTGGGGCGGGTATTGAGGCGGCGCGAATGCCGGTGCAACGACGAAGCCGAAACGGTGACAGTATCGATGATCGCCGACGAGGACACGGCCCTTGGCGCCTTGCTCGCGTATCGCCTGAAGACCCGCCTCGATGAGTTGGCCGCCGACACCGCGCCGCTGCAATGGCGGCTCAACCGACACCGGACCGGGGGCGAGCCACCCGCTCTGCGCTGGGGAACCTAGCTCCGAGAACGCGACTTGACCAACGATCTGCTCACGAAGCACGGCGACGGGCGACAAGGTTAGTGCATTAGTGTCGCGTAGCGCATCGATGACGAACGGTTCGGTTCCGTCGCTGAACGGGAGCCCGGAAAAGGCGTGCGCCATAAGCGACCGGATCACGTCCTGGTCACCGATCGACTCGCGACGAATTACAACGCGAAGATGGTTTCGATCGTCCGAGTCAGGCTCCAGGGGGCTAACGTTTGACCTTGGCGGACGGGCGTCGGCGGCTCCGTTTGAAGAAAGGGTTAGACCTCATGTGGAGCCTCGCCGATAGGTGAACCAAGCATGCGAATGACCCTGTCCGTCTCGTCACATGTGCGAAGCTGAGTGTCAAGTGCCTCAAGGTAGTGGTTTGCTTTGGAGACTACGCTCTTGTTGGATGGGTTCACGAAGGACCAGACCTTCTCCTTGATTCGCAGTAGGTTCTTTCGCAGATTGTCGTTAGCCTGCAGTTCCTTGTCAGCGTTGAACTTGTGACCGAACCCGTCGATGATGAATGAATGCTGTAGCCTCTGGAATGGGAAGAGGACTACAGCTTCGCCGTCGCCCTTGACCATGCGGCCAAACATCTCTTTCACGCATGCGTCAGGCTGACGCTCAATGTAGTTCGCTACCTCTGCATCTACTTCCACGTACGGCGTTCCTCGTTCGTCGGCCTCCCGCTTGAAAGCGGCTACTTTCGATTCAGCTAAGTACGCATCTTGGTAGCCGGGGCCGACGATCTGGATGTCAGTGTGAAAGACCTGGCCACGTTTTATGTAACCCCTGCACATGATCCCGCGAGCCATGAGCTCTATGACCGCGCCCCAACAGTGTGAGACAAGGTTAATGACACCGGCTGGCGACACTTCAGCAGACACAATGACGCAGTCGGATATTTGGGTGACGCGGAAGTCCAGGTTCTTCTCGACACGTGGGGCCATCGGACAGCAACTCGGGCCGTGTAGCTCGAAGCGCGCCCGTTCCTTCCCCGTGCCAAGCTTTTGCAGTAGTTCGAGCAGCTCCGGCAGTGGGATGCCCGTGCCGCGCTCCGAATCGGCAACGAGGTTCTTGAACCCAAGCACATCCACAAATGCGACGAACTTGTCTGAGAATATGCTCAAAGGTAGTGTGTGTTTCGGGAGTGGGGTGAGGTCAACAGTTAATCACCAGACCAGTCGGTCAGGATTATTGAAATTCTAAATACTTGCTGTCGCACCGTAACGGATTGATTCACTTTAGTTGACACTGACATGGGGTCTGCATAGGTAATGATAATACGGATCTGGCCTAGTGGCGCGCGTGACCAGCCCAGCGGGGCGACTATCAAACTACTGTTGATTGGGAAATCTCGGTGACGCCAATGCACCGCAAGCTCTTGGCGCCAGAAATTGCCGCGTATTACGTTAGAATCTTGGTCTTCAGCCCCGTTCCTTCTCGATCTGGGCGCATCCAACAGGAGCAAACAATGGCGACCAAGCCATCCAGTGCGGCGCGCAAGAAAGCCGCAAACGATACACCTCGCGCGATGCAGGGTCGAG
>JANNMV010000642.1:0-2278 GCA_031398205.1 Pseudomonadota bacterium
TGTTGGCGCTATGGTATGTGGCAGGACGACCAGCCGGAATCGAGAGCCGCGTTCTGGCAACTATTTCAACTAAACTAATGTTCATGCGGAATTAACCCTATGCCCTTTCGCTTCGTATTGCAGAATCAATGGCCGACCCTTGCCTGGCTTGCGCAAGGCAATAAATCCGATCGCATGGTAACTGTTCATCACGGCGCAGGCGTCGAAGTCACATCGGATTGGTTCTGCGAAGCTGTCTGGGATGGCGATTTCCAGAGCGGCGATTTTGATCAGACTGATATCGTTGCAGGTAGTGGTGGCAGACTTCGCGATGGCCGAATCACATTCGTCGCATCGGGCTCCACCGTGGACAGAATTCAGTGGTGCGAGGACGCGGACTCGATCTTTGTTGCTAACTCGATATGCTGCCTGATGGCGTTCACCGGGGCGGAGGTGGATCCGACCTACGCTAGTTTTATCAGCGATGCGAATAGCGTAGTTGAGGGGCTGGATCGCTACAAGCCGACCGTGCAGACTTCGCGCGGCGAAATAAATCTCGTGTACTTCAACAATTTAATTTGGGATGAAATGGGTTGCCGCGTTGAACCTAAGCCGGGTCTCGGCCGCGATTTCTCTTTGTTCGAAAAGTACCGGGCTTTTATGCAACAGTCGATGGCGGCGGTAATGACTAATATTGGCGACAACGCGCGCCGGTTTTCACTCAAAGCAATGGGGACACTTTCAAGCGGATATGATTCGACCACAATCGCGGTCCTTGCGCAACAGTATGGATTGGAGGAGGCCATTACGTTCCATCGCGCACGCGGCAATGTGGATGACAGCGGCGCGGGTGCAGCGACAATACTAGGGCTGCGCCTGCACAGCATCGACCGCGAAGCTTGGCGCAAAGAACAGTTTCCAGAGGTGTCGTTTATCGCTTCGTACAGCTCGGCGGAAGATATGATTTTTCTCGGGGCTGATCAACACTTGCATGGCAAAGTATTGTTGACGGGTTATCACGGTGACAAAGTGTGGGACAAATTGACGACCTACCTTAGCGACAAAATCGTGCGTGGCGATCCGTCAGGATTGGCGCTGACCGAATATCGTCTTCACGCCGGATTCATCAATTGCGCCGTACCGTTCTGGGGAACGCGACAGATTCGCGACATCCACGCTATCAGTAATTCGCAGGTTATGAAGCCTTGGGATGTGCCGGGTAACTATAGCCGTCCAATTTGCCGCCGCATCGCTGAAGAAACTGGCCTGCCGCGGGAAAGTTTTGGGATGAAAAAGAAAGCTGTAACCGTCGCTGGATGGGATGTATTTCACGAGGGCGGAAACTTCCTTTCACCGAGTTCGCGGGAGGATTTCTTGGAATGGATTCGCCAACATCGCGCGGCTTGGCTCAAGCGCGGGCGAGTGCCGCCCATTCCAAGCATAAAAGTGAACTTCCTGGTCAATGGCTTTTTCATGCTCTCATGGGAAATTAAGCGTTGGATCGCGCGCAAGACGCCCCTATGGCGCGTGTTGGGTGCCCCGAGCTATCGGCAGCATTATCTGAATCTCTATTTGTTTCCTTGGGCGGTCGATCGCATGAAGCGCTGTTACGCAAGGTAACCGCGAGCGAAACCGATGGAAAACGGGTTACGTCGCGCCTGGGCCGGCCTGATTTCCTCCGCCGATCTCGATGATCACATGCACAAAGTTGGTCAGGGGGCGGCGAATGCAGCGCTATTGCAATCGATGCTTACAGCGAACCGGCATGACGAACCAACCAATTTGTTGATCGTTGGCGGTGGCGCCGCGCAGTTTTTGGACTACGTTCCAGCCAGGACGGTCGATCGATCGATACAACATAACATTTACCGATATCAATCCGAATTTTCTCGAGTGCGCGCGCGCGTTTCTTGCGCACCGGTCGGCAAAATGTGCGTTTTGTCATCGACGATATTGAAGTCACACAACTCAAGGATCGGTTCGATCTGGTCGTCGTGGTTTTGGTTCTTGAGCATATTGATTGGCAACGGGGTTTGCAAAATATCCACACGCTGGCGCCGAATCTTTGGTATGTCGTGATTCAACAAAATCTCGTCGGGATGGTTGATGCGATTGCGCCGCGGCGGGCGCTCAACAAATCGATGCGGGCGTTGGCTGAAACGGCTCGTCCGGTTTTGGCGCCGAGCGATCAACTGATCGATTTTTTAACGCAATTGGGTTATCGATTGCAAGCGTGGGACGAACGGCCGGTACCCGATTCAAAAACCATGGTGGGACTGAGTTTTAACCGGGAATAGTC
>JANNMV010000271.1:0-1509 GCA_031398205.1 Pseudomonadota bacterium
GCCGCTCACGTCGTCGGATCTTTACCGCAGTTCATATCGTCGAAACTGCGGACCAATTCGTATCAAAACAGGTGCCCACGTTCTATCGGAATCAGTGTCCAAATTGGAATGGTATACGCACTCGCAGGCCATTGCTTTGGCAGCGAAAGCTAGGATTCCGGCTTAATCGCCAAAGACGTTTCAAACTTCAAATCGTTGGTATCGACGATTTCCGCTTTCAATTCGCCTTGTGCCGTCGGCAGAAAATAAAAATTGAAGGTCGGATTTTTGCTGATGGTGAAATCGATATCGGCGGACATGATCTCGCGCCCGGCATAACTGATCACCAAGTGCTTGACGTATTGAACGCGCTTGTCTTCCTTGCTCAGGCCGGAGAAATTCGGATGACTGACCATGAGTTTGGCAAGATTGGGTTTATTCAATTCGACTGCATCGTCCAGGCGGATTTTCATGCGGCCCATATTTGCCGAGCTATCGTCCGCGCCACCCGGCGCCGAGCAACCACCGGCGGCGGCAATCGATTTAACGTCCATGAATAGCGCGCCGTCGTTGGTTTCGGCGACGACGCGAACAAAGGTCGACATCTCAACGCGCACGCGAGTTTCGATATCGGCACGTCCGCTGTCCGGCGTGAGATTAAACACTACGCCGATCGGGCTCGGGTTGTTGTCGATGACCAGCCAGAGCTTTTTGATATAGCGTTCCGCTTTCTGCGGCGTGATGGTGCGAATGACGATGGGGACGATCGAGGCATCTTCCGCGCGGCCGCTGATGTCCAGTCTGATCGTATTGTTAGGTGAAGCGTTTATCGCCCGCTGTGCAAATACGGTTTTTCTGAGTTGCTGCCACACGAGGCTATCTTCGGGGTCATAACGCTGCGCACTCACGTGCTCGCCGGCAAGCAATAAACTTGTCGCCAGGATAAAAACAAGTGCGTATCTGATCGATTGCTTCACTTCCATTGCGAAGTTCCTCTGCGGCAATTGTTTGTTATTGCGCGAGTATAGCCGAGTCATGCGATTACCAGAGGCCGGTTGTCAGTGATCGTTGAACGGCGCGCGCGCTTGCTTTGCCAGCGCCTCGGCGTTCGCGCTTGTGAGCGATTCCAAAAACGCGATCAATTGTTTTTTCTGCGGCTCGGTCAAATTCAGCCGACGCAACCGCGTATCGCGCCGCGGATCGGCGCCATTGCCGGAATCATAAAAATCGACCACGTCGCGCAACGTTGCGAGGGAACCGTCGTGCATGTAGGGGAATGTCAGCGCGACGTTACGTAGCGTGGGAACGCGGAAGGCGTAGCGATCTGTTTCTCGGCCGGTGACCACGAAGCGACCGACATCGGGGACACCTTTCGTGATTCCCAGGTCGGCATTGATGCGTGCCCATTCGATGCCGGTGTTGCGGTAGGTATCGTCAGTGAAGGTTGCGTGATCGCGCTCGATGGTGTGGCAATGGCCGCAGCCGCTGGCTCGAAAAACATCTAACCCGGCGCGCGCCTCGTTGCTGAGG
>JANNMV010000014.1:0-4236 GCA_031398205.1 Pseudomonadota bacterium
GTGCCGAACTGGCATCTTTCGTCAACGTTCGTCGATACGGGACAGCGTGTCGGTTACTGGCGCGCCGTGTCGAACAACCTGAACGCGTTCTCGCAAGAAGTCATGCTCGACGAGATGGCCGCCGCCGCTGGTATGGATCCGGTGGCGTATCGCCGTATTCTGCTGCGTGACAAGCCCTTGTACCTCGGCGTGATTGACTTGGCTGCGGATCGTGCTGGTTATGGCAAACCGTTGCCCGCCGGTCACTTCCATGGCGTAGCGGTGATCGAGTGTTACGAGACTTACGGTTGCTTGATTTCGGAAATCGAAGTCAAATCCGACGGTAAGATCAAAGTGCACAAGATGACCTACGCGGTGGACGCCGGTATTCTGATCAACCCCAATATCGCTCACCAGCAAATTCAGTCTGGCGTGGTAAGCGGGATGCAGAATGCCTTCAGCGAAGTCACCATCAAGGACGGCGTGGTTCAACAAACCAACTTCCATACCTATTACCTCCCGCGCATGGCCGACGTTCCGCCTATCGACATTCACTTTGTCGCTAGCAACCGGAATCCGGGCGGCCTGGGTGAAGTGGGTGTGCCGTTGGTATCGCCTTCCATCTCCAACGCTGTCTTCGCCGCCACCGGCAAGCGCGTACGTAAGATGCCGTTCAAACCCGGTATCACCGCGTAAGGACGTAAAGATGCACAGCGTCGATCTGGAAGTTCTGCGTCAAACCGTCTCTTGGCTTGATCAAGGACTTCCGGTCACGCTCGTCACCGTTGTAAAAACATTCGGCTCATCGCCCCGGCCACCCGGGGCGATGTTAGCCGTATGTTCCGATGGCCGTCTCGCCGGTTCTGTCTCCGGCGGCTGTATCGAAGATGATTTGATTGAACGCTTGCGTCGTGGCGAAGATGTGAAGCCGACGCCGGAAGTGGTGACTTATGGTGTTTCGTCCGAAGAGGCGCGCCGGTTTGGCTTGCCCTGTGGTGGAACTCTTCAACTCGTGCTGGAGCCTTTGCGCAAAGACGCGCAAGGGAGCAGGCGTTGGAGCGAAGTGGTTGCAAAAATTGAAAAGCGCGAAGTGGTCGCGCGCAAGTTGGACATCGCCACCGGCAACGCCGAGTTAATCGATGCGAAGTTCACGCAAGATCTGGAGTTTGACGACAAGACGCTCACCACGGTTCATGGCCCACGCTGGCGCTTAGGCATCATCGGCGCAGGTCAATTATCAATGTACGTTGCGCAGTTCGCGCAAGCGTTGGACTACAGCGTATTCGTCTGCGATCCGCGCGAAGAATATCGACTTTCCTGGGACATGCCGGGAGTAGAAGTCTCAAAGCAAATGCCCGATGATTTCGTCATCGCGTTGAACGCCGACAATCATACCGCCGTCATCGCGCTCACCCACGATCCCAAGCAAGATGACCTAGCGTTGCTTGAAGCGCTGAAATCCGAATCGTTTTACGTCGGCGTGTTAGGTTCGAAAAAGAATCAACAAGCACGGCGCGAACGGCTCTTGGAATTCGATCTCACGCCGGTGCAAATCGCCCGCATGCGCGGCCCGGTTGGCTTGCCAATTGGCAGCAAGATCCCATCAGAAATGGCCATCGCCATCCTTGCGGATATCACCTGCGTGCGCAATGGTATCGAGCTGGTCCCCGCCAACAAAGCCGCATCGCCGGACAAACCCAAGCTCTCCGCCGTCGGTTGATCACCGGCATACTCCTAGCCGCCGGCGCCGCTAAACGCTTCGGTGGCGGCAAGCTCCAACAAGTTCTTCCCAACGGTCTCGCAATCTGCGTCGCTTCGGCGCGTAATCTCGCGGCGGTGGTTGATCAAGTCATCGCAGTCGTTCGTCCCGGCGATGAGGCAACACGAACATTGCTCGCCGCCGAACCCAACATTCAAATCGTCGTCTGCGAACGCGCCGAGGAAGGCATGGGGCATAGCCTTGCCGCCGCCGTTGCCGCCTCGCTCAACGATTCCCATTGGATCGTCGCGCTAGGCGATATGCCCCTCATCAAGCCCACCACCATTCTAGCGGTAGTGCACAAGATAGAACAGGGCGCGGCGTTTGCCATGCCCGTCTACCATGGCCAACGCGGCCATCCGGTCGGCATTCATTCACGATTTCGCGCAGACCTACAGGCGCTTGAAGGCGACGCCGGGGCGCGGGCGATTATTGCCGGCCATAAGAGTGACGTGCAATTAGTCGATACAGACGATTCGGGCGTCCTCGTCGATGTCGACACGGTTGCCGACTACCAAAATCTAACGCGCTAGTTTCGCCGCGAAAGCCATTTCCAGCGGCAGATCCGCCGGTTCGATTAACCCCGCTTTTCGATTGCAATGAACGGCGCGAGTATTTTTTCTTGGTTTACGCATCACTTGCTCTTAACGCCGCAAGCCGCCATAGCCGTGCCGAACGCGACGCACGAAACATAGGCGCCGCGCTGATCGATGCGTATCACATCGTCCCAAACGCGCATCGATAGTTGCTCCGGCGGCAGCGGCACTTGAATGATGCCGGCGCTGTTGACCAACACCTCGGGCGCGCCGAATTCACTTTCAATCTGCGCAGCGCAACGTTCCACCGCGTCGTCGTCGGCGATATCGACGATCCACGCACGGCCCCCTAGTTCCTTTGCTATGTCATGCGCGCGTTGATCGCGATCCACCAGCGCGATGGTGGCGCCGCGTTGCGCCAGCTCGCGGCAGCAGGCTAAGCCAATACCGCTTGCGCCACCGGTGACGACCGCTACACCTGACAGGTTGCTGCCCATGAATTTTTCTCCTCCGGTTAATCTCGGCAAACGCCGATTCGTCTGCCCGCCATGTAGCGCTATGCTGGTGGCGGGTTAAATAGGTGAATGCCTGCAGATGCTTATGGATACTGCCTCATGAGGCATGTTGCTCCGAGAGGCAGTCGGTATGCGCGTCTCCAAGCATCGATTTTTCGCAATGAGACGCTAATCCGATCGGCTAGCGCCCGACTTTAAGTAAGGACTGATACAAATCGAGATAACGCTGAGCACTAGTAGTCCAACTAAAATCCCGTTCCATGCCGACGCGCTGTAGTTTCGGCCACACGCTGGCGTCGCGGTAATAGGTGAGCGCACGGTCGATGGCGGTCAGCAGTCCGCTTGGCTGCAAATCGTGAAACACGATACCGCTGGCGGTTTGTGCCGCGATGGTTGCGTCGTTACAATCGGTCACCGTATCGACGAGGCCACCAGTGGCGCTGACGATGGGCGGCGTGCCGTAACGTTGGCTATACATTTGGTTTAGGCCGCAGGGTTCGAAGCGCGAGGGCATGAGAAACATATCGATTCCGGCCGTGATCAGATGCGATAATTTTTCATCGAAATCAATCTTAACCGCGATTTTTCCCGGATGTTGCCGCGCGAACTGTCGCAATGCGGTTTCGCTTGCCGCCTCGCCGCTGCCGAGGATTGCGAGTTGGCACCCGCGCGCCATCAACTCGGGCATGACTGCAACAATCATGTCGATGCCTTTCTGAAGGGTCAGACGGCTCACCACGCCAATCAACGGAACGGCGGCGTCCACATCGAGCCCCATGTGTTGCTGCAGGGCGCGTTTATTCACGCGTTTGTTGGCCAGATCGTTGGCACCGTAATGCGCGGGAATATGGGGATCGGAACGCGGATCCCACGACTTCTCGTCGATACCATTCAAGATGCCGCTGAGGTGATCGCGCCGTGTGGTGAGCAGGCCTTGCAGTCCCATGCCCAGCGGAGCATGCTGAATTTCTTCGGCGTAGGTCGGGCTCACGCTGGTGATGCGGTCGGCATAAAACAACCCGGCCTTGAGGAACGACACGCTGCCGTAATATTCAAGGCCGTTGATTTGAAAACTTTCCGGCGGCAACCCGAGCCAGGCCAGGCTTTCCGGTGGAAAAATACCTTGGAACGCCAGATTATGGATGGTAATGAGGCTGGATGGTTTGCTGCCCGGCATGAACTGCAGGTAGGCCGGCGCCAGGCCGCTTTGCCAATCGTTACAGTGGACGATATCCGGACGCCAAGTCAAAGGTGATTCATCGCTGCCAAGCAGCGCGGCGACATAACCGAGCAGCCCAAAACGTAAATGGTTGTGCGGCAAATCGTTGCCCGCACGATCCTGATAAGGCCCATTTTCATGTTGGTACAGCGTCGGACAGTCGAGCAACATGAGCGGCACATTACTATCCGGCGTGCGTGCGGTGCGTAGGGTACAGTCCGGATAGTA
>JANNMV010000044.1:0-6842 GCA_031398205.1 Pseudomonadota bacterium
AGTCCGATACCCCCACTTGGACCATAACCCCAGCCGCGGCTGTGGGGCCAAGTTGGGATCGCACCGATTAGGATCAAAATCAAAATGATCAGCAGAATAGTTCCTAAATTCATACTCATGTCTCCTAACAGTATATTGAAACACCCGCGGTAGTTGTTAAAACCCTGGCAATGCACGATTCCCGCAGATCGTGAATCGGACGTCGTGGATCGGATCGTGATTTAGATTCGCGCTGGGATGACACGTCCACCGTTGACCCGTCAATATCCACGCCCCACCTGTATTCTAAGCTTTTCAGCCGGTTAGATTCTTTTAATTCTGATTTCAGGTGCTCTCACGCTCGACGCACAGGGGAACCCCAATGCCATCTTTATTTTCCAATCATCGTCCACCGTCGGCACTTTAGTATCCGTGCCGGGTAATGTGAATGCGCCGCCGACTTGCAATTAAGATGGCATAACGTAATCGGCGGCTGCGCAAAAAACCAAAGGCAACATTTTTATTGGAGAAAACATGCGGAGAATAGTTAAAACCGCAGTCACACTGGGCCTTGTGGGGTGCGCAGTAATAAGCACGGCACTCAGAGCGGCGGATGGTTCAGGCTGGTACGGCGGCATCAACATTGGCCAGTCCATGGCGGACATCGACCGTGGGCGAATCAGAAGCGGCCTGCTTTCAGGTGGTTTTACCACGACAACGATCAACGTGGCGAAAAGTTGGCAATTCAGCTAGTGCGTTTTTGGCGAAATTGCGTGGGAACTACGCATCGAAAAATTATCGCCGCTCGATGTCGTTGCGCCGACCGTCGATGCTATCGCTCAACAATTTCCCTGAGCCGCAGGCAAGGGTCCACCCTAGCGTCCCATGCCCCGTATTAACAAATAGATTCCCATACTTGGTTTTTCCAACGTGGGGAATATTGTTCGGTGTAGCGGGGCGCAGTCCGGTCCAAAATTTCGCTTCGCTGCGTTCTCCGACATCGGGAAATAATTCCAACGTGCGACGCAGAATGTTTTCGCAGCGCGCTTGATTGAGTTCCGTGTTGTAACCGTTAAGCTCGGCGGTACCGGCGATGCGCAGCCGCTCGCCGAGCCGCGAGAACACCATTTGATAGGCTTCGTCCGTCAGGCTGATGCTTGGCGCCAGGCGGCCAGGGCGGATCGGAAACGTGACCGAATAACCTTTTGCCGGATAAACCAGAATGCGAACGCCAAGCGGATTGAGCAACAACGGGCTGTAGCTGCCGAGCGCGACGACGTAGGCATCGGCCTTGAGTTCCGATGTGACGCCGTTGCCATCGCGCACCATTACGCCGGTGACGCGATCGTTGGTGCGCGCGAGATCGATCACTTGCGTGTGATAACGAAATGTAACGCCGCGAGTTTCTGCCAATGCCGCGAGACGTTCGGTGAAGAGTTGCGCATCGCCTGATTCGTCGGACGCACTATAGGTTCCGCCGGCAAGTTTGCTTTCGGCCGGGGCGAGCGCGGGTTCCAATTCGATGCATTGCCTGACGGACAACGCTTCGATCTTCAAGCCGAACTGATTCATCAATTGCGACGCTTTCACGCCGTGCTCGAACGCCTTCGCATCAGTGAAAAAATGCAGAATGCCGCGCTCGAGATGATCGTATTGAATATTTGTTTCCGCGCGCAGCGCGCGCAATTGGTCGCGGCTGTAAATGCCTAGCGCGACCAGCGAGCGAATATTTTGTCGCGTCCGTCCCGGCGTACACTCGCGCAGGAACTGCAAGCCCCAGCGAATTTGTTGCCAATCGGCATGCAGGCGAAACAGCAGCGGCGCGTCTTCTTTGCCGAGCCAGCGCAAAATTTTCAGCGGCGCACCGGGGTTGGCCCACGGCACCGCATGGCTCGCGGAAATTTGCCCGCCGTTAGCGAAGCTCGTTTCTAATCCTGCGCCGGGTTGCCGGTCCACCACGGTTACCTCGTGACCGGCTTTACTCAAATACCAGGCGGAAGTCGTGCCGACGACACCCGCGCCTAACACGATGATCTTCATATGCGATTATTCAGAAACTTGTTATCTCGGCTAAACTAAGCGATTTGAGTGAGGACAAAGGAAATGATTCAACGTTATCACATCGGCAAACGCCTGTCTGAAATGGTCGTCCACAACGGCACGGTTTATCTCGCCGGCCAGGTCGCGGCGGACGGGACGCAAGATATTACCGGCCAAGCGAAACAAGTGTTGGCGCAGATCGATTCGCTACTCGCTGAAGTCGGCAGCGATAAAACAAAAATTTTATCCGCGACGATTTTCCTGCCGAGCATGGCGGATTTTCCGGCGCTCAATGCCGTGTGGGAGACCTGGGTGCCCGCGGGCCATTGCCCGGCACGCGCGACGGTGGAAGCGAAGCTCGCTGCGCTGGAATATAAGGTTGAGATTCAGGTTATTGCTGCGCAATAGACATCGGTCTGCGAGTCAGTGGCCCGAGGCCAGCCCCTATTGGAGCGGCGTTCCAGGCATCGGCATTGGTGAGGCAAGCTGGAAGCGCCTCTCTGGTGGGTCGTTCCATTCGGAGTTACATAAATTATTGAGGCATTTCCCCTCGCCCTAGCCCTCCCAAAGGGAGTGGGGTTAACTCCCTTATCCCTGTGGGAGAAGGGGCGGGGACGGGGTACCCACTGACTCAAAACGGAAAATACGGAATTTTAAGTTAACGTCAAAACTTAGGGCTTGGCTGTCAGCCAATACCTATAAGGCTCCTGGCGCGGCCATGCTGAAATGCTAAGCCTGGTGCGGCTTGCGCCTGAGTACATTTTTTATGGATCAATAACCAGGCGACCCGGCACCGCGCCGCGCAGCGCGTTGCACACGATAAGCGAACGCCCGCGCCGCAGATCCGCCAAGCGCAATGTGCGCTCGCCAGCGCCCCACGCCGGGTCTTCGAGCAGCAGGCTGCGCATCACGCCGGGTAACGCGCCGTCCGTGAGCGGCGGTGTCCACCAGCGGCCGTCGATCTGCACGAAAACGTTGCTGCGTCCGCCTTCGACCAGGCGGCCGTCCGCGGTGAAGAACAGGGCGTCGAACGCACCGCGCGTTTCTGCGCGGCGGGTGCCTTGGTCGTACTCTTCACGTAACGTTGTCTTGTGTGCGGCCAGCGGCCGGGGCTCGCGTAACGGATTCGATTCAATCAGCAAATCGACACGCCCGTCGGGCGCCGGCGTGAGTGGCGTGCTGGTGATTTCGACGCGGCCATCATGGGATAACGTCAGACGCAATCGTGATGCAACGTCGGCGGCTGCGTGAGTAACGCCCTTTTCAAGTTCGCGTCCGACTTGCTCGGCATCGAAGCGAAAGCCCAACGCCATCGCGCTATGCTCAAGCCGTGCCAAATGACGCTCGACATAGCGCAACTGCCGGTTGCGCGTGACCAACATCGTTTCGAATAATTGGAATCCCGGGTCGGCTCCGGTGAGCAGCGGAGGCTTCAGTCTATGCTCCAAATATTTAGTGTCCCTGGCCCTAGGCCACCCAGTGGCATAGCCATTCTAAAGACGCGCTCTGAATAAGCCTGTCAGGCACGTGCCGTTAAAATTTCGGGATGCAGTTCATCAAGCCGACTGCGCCCGAGCAACGCCAATGCGAGGTCAATTTCTTTCGTCAGAATATCCAGCGATCGCACCACGCCCGCCTCCCCGCCGGACGCAAGGCCATACAACCAAGCGCGGCCGATCATGCAGGCGCGCGCGCCTAGGCACAGCGCTTTGATGACATCGCTACCGCGGCGAATGCCGCCATCCAGAATCACTTCCGCGCGATCGCCCACTGCGGCAACCACTTCCGGCAACGCATTGATAGCAGAGATCGCGCCGTCCAGTTGGCGACCGCCGTGGTTGGAGACGATGATGGCGTCGGCGCCGTGCTCGCAACAACGGCGTGCATCCTCACCGGTGAGAATGCCTTTTACTGCCACCGGCCCGCCCCACGTCGTCTTGAACCATTCGAGGTCTTTGTAGTTGACCGTTAAGTCATATTGATTGGCGATGAATTGCGTGATGGTGACCGCGTTTTCTATTTTTGAACTGCTATTTTTAAAATTTCGGAAGGTGACTTTCGGGCCCAGACCCACATCCAGCAGCCAACGAAAATGCAGCGCGAAATCCAACATTGTGCGCAACGTAAATTTTGGCGGCACGGTGAAACCATTGCGCATGTCGCGTTCGCGCGGACCTTGCATTTTGGTGTCGACAGTGAGGACCAGGGCTTTGCAATTCGTCGCCTTGGCGCGATCAATAAAAGTTTTGGTCAGGCCTCGATCGCGCAATACATAAAGCTGAAACCAGCGCGTGACGTTCGAGGCTTCGGCGATTTGTTCGATGCTGCACGTCGCCATGGTCGATAAACAGTAAGGCACGCCGGCGGCGTAGGCTGCGCGGGCGGCGGGCAACTCGCCGCGGCGATGCAAAATGCCAGCCAGGCCAGTGGGCGCGAGAATTAACGGCGACGCGGATTTCTCGCCGAGAATGGTGGTCGATTGATCACGCTGGGAAATGTCCGTGAGCACGCGCGTGCGAAACCCATAGCGCTCGAAATCTTCGCGATTTGCGCGCAGGGAAATTTCATCCTGGGCGCCACCGTCGATGAATTCGAAAATAGTTTTAGGCACCCGCTTACGCGCCAGGGTGCGCATTTCGTCGATGTTAATCGGAGTCAATTTATTCCGGCTTAGATAAATGAGTTAGAGGTAAATCACTCCACACGGTCATTGCGAGCCGCCTGTATTGACGCTGCCAAAACTGCACACGAACCCTGAACCGCGCAGCAGTTGTAGGGTGGATCAAGCGCAGCGGATCCACCACAGCACAATAAGCAACCGGCGAACGCTGTTCGCCACGGTGGATCCGCTTTGCTTGATCCACCCTACCGTTTAGTTCTGGTTCATGGAAAAGAGCGAAGCGACGAAGCAATCTCGCATTTTGGCGCTTAAGAAGAACGAGATTGCTTCGACGCTGCGCTCCTCGCAATGACAACGCATGTATGAGCACGCTCCGCTTACTTCGCCGATGACGATACAGATTTCGAAATCCGCGCGTTGGTTTCTTTCGCGCTCTTTAACGCCGCGGCCGCTTCGGGCGGCATATAGTTTTCGTCGTGCTTGGCGAGCACTTCGTCGGCATGAAATACGCCATCCTCCGTGAGCTTGCCTTGTGCAACCACGCCTTTGCCTTCTTTGAATAGATCGGGAAGGATGCCGTGATACACAACCGGGATTGTCTTTGCCGTATCAGTCACGACGAAGTTCACGGTGAGGCCATTCGATTCGCGTTTGAGGCTG
Organism: Pseudomonadota bacterium; assembly: GCA_031398205.1. GTDB lineage: Bacteria > Pseudomonadota > Gammaproteobacteria > Burkholderiales > JALYOK01 > JALYOK01. Next base: position 5,300 of record JANNMV010000044.1, read on the forward strand.
CCTTGTTCGACCATGCCACCGATGCGGAAGCTGCGGCCGATGGGCGCTTCCTTTGCCGCGATTTGGCTGGGCGAGAAGAAGAACACGAGATTGCTGTTAAATGCATTGAGGACAAATACGGAGGCAAGCCCGAGGGCGGCGAGACCGAGGAGTAAAAAACTTAAGCGTTTGTGTCTTGTTTTCATAATTTGTAAAAGTTAACTTTCAAGTTATTGACCGTCTTTGCGCTCAAGGGTTCGTTTGCGATTTCGCAGCATCAACAATTCGCCGATCATGACGAGAGCGGTCACGCCGTAGGACCCCCACACGTACAAGCCATATCCGCCCATCTCGAAAAATTTGCCCCAGTCCATCGTGTTATTCCTTAGCCTCGTTCAACCACGCTGCTTGCTGTTCCCGCTCGTGCACGATGCAACGTAAGCGCACGAGCGAAACGGCGATGGCGTAAGCCCAAAACGCGAACGTCATGATCATCATCGCCAGCAACATGGTGTTCGCCATCGACGAGCCTTTGGTGAGGCTGACGGAGGCGCCTTGATGCAAGGTGTTCCACCACTTCACGGAAAAATAAATGATCGGCACGTTGATCGAGCCAACGATGGCGAGCAGCGCGCCGGCGCGGTCGGCGCGGCGGGTGTCTTCGATCGCGGCGGTGAGCGACATGTAGCCCACATACAGGAACAGCAAAATCAGTTCCGAGGTCAGCCGCGCGTCCCACACCCACCAAGTTCCCCAGGTTGGCTTGCCCCAAAACGCACCGGTCCACAGCGCGACGAAGGTGAACATCGCGCCGGTCGGGGCAAGTGCTTGCGCCATCATGAACGACACTCGCGTGTTCATGATTAATCCCAGCGCAGCCCAGCCGGCCATGGCCAGGTATATCACCATCGACATCCATGCGGCGGGGACGTGGATGAAAATAATGCGATAGGATTCGCCTTGTGTGGCGTCGGTCGGCGCGACGAAAAAGCCGATATAAAGGCCGATGATCGTGAGGATGCCTGCCGGCCATGCAAACCACGGCACGAGCTGTCCGGCGAGGGGATAAAAAGTTTGCGGGGCGGAGTATTTGAGCCAGTTCATGTCGCAAGTTTAATCTAAGGCGATGCGCAACGCGATGGCGCTGGCCCACGGCGCAAAAACCAACGACAGAATTAAACCCGCCGCCAGCAACGATAAATGGCCGCTTGGACTGATACCTTGAGTCACCGCCTCAACGGCGCCGGCGCCGAAAATCAGCACGGGAATATACAGCGGCAAAATCAATAACGCGAGCAACACGCCACCACCGCGCAAGCCTAACGTGAGCCCGGCGCCGATCGCACCTAGCGCGGCGAGTATCGGCGTGCCGATGAGTAAGGCCAAGGTCATTGTTAGAAGCGCTTCTCCAGGCAGATCGAATTGGAGGCCCAATAGCGGTGCGAGGATTACCAAGGGCAAACCGGTGCTGATCCACAGCGCGATAATTTTTCCCAGAACGGTCAAGCTGAGCGCATGCGGTGCGATGGCGAGTTGTTCCAACGTGCCGTCGGCATAGTCGGCG